>CALKYK010000022.1 GCA_938003715.1 uncultured Gammaproteobacteria bacterium | reverse complement strand
CAACAACATGCTGCACAGCCTGTTCCGTTCGCAAATCCTTACCCTCGGCGCCGTTTTCATCGCGATTGCGATCATGTTTTTGATCCTGTTCCGTTCGCTTCGCATCGCGCTGGTCGCAACGCTGCCCACGATGTCGTCGGCCGCCATCGTGCTCGGACTGATGGGCTGGGTCGGCATTCCGCTCGATCTCATGACGATCACGATCGCCGCGATTACCGTCGGCATCGGCGTCGACGACACGATCCACTATGTGCATCGATTCCGCCACGAATTCGGCATCGATCGCGATTACTGGGCGGCAGTGGAGCGATCGCACCGCAGTATAGGACGGGCGATTTACTACACGAGCGTGACGATCATGCTCGGCTTTTCGATACTCGTCTTCTCGAACTTCGTGCCGACGATCTACTTCGGCCTGCTCACGGGACTCGCCATGCTCGTCGCGCTGGTCGCGAATATGACGCTACTGCCGCTGCTGATGGTGCGGCTGCGTGCGTTCGGCCGCGCCCGCCAGTCGGCCTGACCGGATGCCGATACGCGAAACTACGTAGACCGTCGAGGCCGCCTGGCTGGGATCATGGCCCTTCGATTGTCCGCCGGGAGGCAGCAGCATGTCGCGTAGCGCAGGTACCACGGAATGCGATCTCCGGGCGGTGTCTCGGGAACAGTTTGATCGGGCGCTGCAGTTCACGAAGGGCGTCAAGAAAGGACTGGTCGAGTTCCTGGCCAGCCCGAGAAGAACGACACACGTGACGTTTTCCGTCACGATGGACGATGGCGAGGTGCGGACCTTTCACGGCTTCCGGGTGCTGCACAATCGCGCGCGAGGTCCGGGGAAGGGAGGCATTCGCTTCCATCCCGCAGTCAGCGAGGAGGAGGTCATTGCACTCGCTGCATTCATGACATGGAAAACCGCCATCGTCGACGTACCATTCGGCGGAGCGAAGGGCGGCGTCATCTGCGATACGAAAAAGCTCAGCCGGGCGGAAATCCGGCGCATCACACGCCGCTTCGTCATGGAACTCGGCGATGTCATCGGACCGCACACCGATATCCCCGCCCCGGACATGTACACCGACGCGCAGACCATGGCCTGGATCTACGACACGTTCGACGCGATGCATCGCGGCGAGAACAACCGAGCTGTCGTCACGGGCAAGCCAATCGAACTCGGCGGATCGCTTGGTCGCGAAGAGGCGACCGGACGCGGCTGCCTGCACGCGACGGAGCGGTTCCTGTCCAGCGGGTCCGTCGAGGGCATGCCCGACATTTCGGGACGGCGGATAGCGATCCAGGGGCTCGGCAACGTCGGCGGCACGGCGATGCGGCTATTTCACGATGCTGGCGCGCGCGTCGTCGCGGTCTCCGATTCGAGCGGCGGGGTCGCCGACGAGTCGGGGCTGGATCCGGACGCCGTGCTCGCTCACAAGTCAGCGCGTGGCAGCGTCGTCGGCCTGCCGGAAACGATGACGATCACGAACGAGGACCTGCTCGCGTTCGACTGCGACATCCTGGTCCCTGCTGCGCTCGAATGCCAGATCCACGCAGCCAACGCAGAATCCGTTCGCGCGCGGCTGATCGTCGAGGCGGCGAACGGACCGACCACGCCGGCCGCCGATCGCATACTTGCCGAACGCGGCGTATTTGTAGTACCCGACATCGTCGCGAACAGCGGCGGCGTGGTCGTCAGCTATTTCGAATGGGTGCAAAACCTCGAAAACCAGCAGTGGGATCTCGAGCGCGTCAATGGACAACTCGAGAAGAAAATGCAGCAGGCCGTCGATGCGATGCTCGATACGCTGAAATCCCTCGCGGCGGGCGCGCGACCCAGGGCAGAGCAGCCTACACTGCGCGATGCGGCGCTCGTGCTGGCAATCCAGCGCGTCGCAACGGTGACGATGCAGCGCGACATTTGGATGTAGCCGGGAACGCTACG
This sequence comes from uncultured Gammaproteobacteria bacterium, assembly GCA_938003715.1. GTDB lineage: Bacteria > Pseudomonadota > Gammaproteobacteria > Steroidobacterales > Woeseiaceae > SZUA-117. The sequence continues at coordinate 7,098 of CALKYK010000022.1, read as the reverse complement.
GAAAAGCGCTACTCCAGCAGCCTGAGCATGCTCTGCGCCTGGGCGCGAAATTCGGCATCCCTGGCCGCCGCTTCGAGATTCACACGTGCCGCGTCGTTTCGCCCCGCGCGGAACGCGCTGATACCGGCGAGCAACTCGACGCGCGCCTGATTATCGAGACCGCCAAGGTCCAGGGCTTCCCGATAGGCATCGTAGGCAGCCGTCCACGACTCTTCCTCGAAATGCACGCCGCCGAGCATCTCGAATACCTGGCCGTCCGGCGCCATGCGTGCCGCCTCGGTCAATGCGGTCACCGCTTCATCGCGCTCCCGTGCCAGCAGCCACAGGTTGCCCAGCTGCTTCATCGACTCCGCGTCCTTTTCCAGGCGACCGGCAGCGATCCAGTCATCGAGCAGCCGCGCGCCCTTTTCCGGTGCGTCGATGTAGCCGTACAGGGACACGATCTGTCGCAGGTCCGACGGCTCTTCGACCAGGTCGTTGATGTACGCCGTCATGATCGTCGCGAGTCCGGTCGCGCTTTCCTCCAGCTGCAGGAAGTGACTGGCGAGCATTCGCCAGTAAGATGCATTGGACGGATGCCGCGTCAGCATGCCCTTGAGCACCAGCTCGGCGTCTGCATACTTCTTTTTCTCGAACAGGATCCGGTAGTAGAGCTGGTACCATGATTCCTGCGGCTCACTCGATTCGCCGATGGCACGCGCCACCAGCGTTTCGGCCCGATCCTTGTTGCCGGTCTGGTAGTTCGCGTACGCGAGGGAAAAAATCTGCGACGGCAACGGATACTGCGCCAGCGAGAACCACTCCTCGAGCGCCTCCAGGCCCAGCTCGAATTCTTCGTCGCCGAGCAACACGGTACCGTAGAACAGGCTCATGTTGGCGCGCATGTCGTCGGGCAGATCCGGGCTCCCGAGCGCCGCCTCGAGCGCCAGGCGGGCCCGCCCCGCATCGTCGAGCATCACGCTGGTATGGGCCAGGTACTGGTTGGCCAGCGCATAGTCGTATGGATTCTCGCGCGTCTTCAGCACCAGTGCTTCGAGGCTGTCGCGCGCGTCAACCAGACGCTCCTCCTCGATCAGCTTCTGTATATCCTGCAGCGCAAGGTAAGTACCGCGGCTCACCGACTGCGCGCTTGCCTCGGCCGCGAGCACGAGGACGGCCATCAGGGCCAGGATTTTCCAGGGCGCGCGCATCAATCGTCCAGCACCTGGAACGTGATGCGCGTGTAGGTGACGACGCTTACCGGCTCTCCGTTCGCGAGCTGTGGCTGGTACTTCCAGCGCAGAACCGAGCGAATCGCGGCGCGGTCGAAAACGCCCTCCGGTTGGGAACGAACGATTTCCGGATCCGCGACCGAACCGGTTTCAGTCACCGTGAAGCGGAGGATGACGAATCCTTCGACGCTGTTGCTGAGCGCGGCCATCGGATATTCCGGCGGAAAGCGCACCAGCGGGGTCAGTTCGCGAGCCAGGGAAATGCCGCCGCCGACGTCGATGTCGATATCTATGCTGGGCATGTAGACCGCGAGACCGCAGACGCCGCCGGCCTTGCTCGCCTGGGCGAGGCGGTCCAGGTCCCGCTGCTGCTCCATCTTCGGTTTTTCCGGCGCCTTGGGATCGCGCCGGGATCGGACCTCGCGCGACTGCTCGGCCATGCGTATGAAATTCGCGATATCAAACTGGCTGGAGTCGTCGAGGCGCAGCCTGGGATTACCCACCATCAGCTGGATGACCATAAACAGTACGGCGTTGACGAGTAGCGCGCCGGCCGCGACGACGCCGATGCGCGTGCCCCGGGACTCGCTCACATGCCGTCCGGCGTCGCGGCCACAGCGACGTTTTCGACCCCAGCGAGCCGTGCCTGGTCGAGCACTTCGATGACCAGGCCGGTCTGCGATTCGTCGTCCGCGAGAATGACGACCGCACCTTCCGGATTCTCGGCGTGCCGGCGTTCGACATGGCCGCGAACGCTGCGTGGATCCACGCGCTGGCGATCGACCCAGACCTCGCCGTTCTCGGTCACGGCAATCATGATGTTCGCCTGCTCCTGGGTCACGGCGCTGCGCGCGCTCGGGCGCTCGATCTCGACGCCGGCTTCCTTGACGAACGAGGCGTTGACCGCAAAAAAGATGAGCAGGATAAACACCATGTCGATGAGCGGCGTGATGTTCATCGCAGCCGGTCCCGATTCGGACTTGAGATGGTCTTTGGTTGCCATTACACGCTCTCGACCAGTTCCGCCTCGAATCGGCGCGTAACGGTCGCCACTCGTCGCTCGAGATCGGATACGAAATAGAGTCCCGACAGCGCGGTGAAAAGACCGGCCATCGTCGTCACCAGCGCCTCGGAAATGCCGGATGCCATGCCGCGCGTATTGCCGGTGCCGAACACGGTGATGACCTCGAATACCTTGATCATCCCGGATACCGTGCCGAGCAACCCGAGCAGCGGAAGAATCACCACCAGCGCCTGCAGTGCGAGCAGATTACGCGATGCTTCGACACGCAGGTCGTTGACCAGGGCATTTATGCGCCGATACGCAAACCGCGTCTTTTCGCCGAGCGGTTGCGCATAGAATTCGTCGCGCAACCTTTCACGCACCGCCGGCAACTCCCGAAGGTGAAACCAGTAGCGTTCGACGAGTAACGCCCAGAGATACAGGGACGCCAACAGGATCGCCCACAGTATCAGCCCGCCCTGCTCGAACAGGTTGGCAAATCCGTCGGCGATTGCTGTTGTGTTCACGACGAGGTGATGAGTTCGCTGACGTGCTTGCCGAGTTTTTCGACCAGGCGGTTCGCACGGCCTACCAGCAGGCTGTGAAAGAGCACCAGCGGAATGGCGACCGCGAGTCCGAGCTGGGTCGTGATCAGCGCCTGTGATATGCCGCCGGACATCAGCTTCGGATCGCCGGTACCGAACAGCGTGATGGACTGAAAGGTTTCGATCATGCCGGTCACGGTACCCAGCAGTCCCAGCAGCGGGCTGACGGCGGCGAGGACGGCGACCGTCGCGAGTCCGCGATTGACCCGCGAGCTCTCCTCGGCCAGCTGCTCATCGAGGCGCAGCGAGATGGCCTCGACATCCTCGGTCTGCAGACCCCCCGCGAGACGCTGCAGCCGGCCGAGCGGGTTGCCGGCGTCCGGTTCGTCCGAGCCGGCCTGCGATTCGATTCTGCGTCGCGTCAGGTACAGCCCGCCGGCACGCTGCAGCACGATCAGCAGGCCGATCGCGCCGAGCACCAGGATCAGGTAGCCGATGCCGCCGCCCTGGCGCAGCCGCTCCGCCAGGTCCGGCGACTGCACCATCAGGCTCAGGATCGCGCCCTTGGACGGGTCCAGCGGCAGTGCATGCATGCCGGTCGTCGCTTTTTCCAGGTCGAGCGCCATGCCGCGGAATCGCGCGGCCGGCTGGCGGGAAAGCTCCACGAGCTTGCCGGATTCCGGCAGGTAGCGCAGGAACATGCCGTCGCTGACAGAGTTGAATACGCCGGCGCGGGTGACCCACTGCGGCGTCTCGTCGCCCTGCGGCTTGATCACGGTGGCGCGGAAGCGCACGACTTTCCCCGATTCCGCGATTTCCGAGAGCACCATGGTCCAGAGCTGACGGATATCGTCGATCGACGGCGGCCGCTCGCCCTTGCCGAGATCGAGCAGAAACGGGGAACGCCCGGCCTGCTCCGCCGCGACAAGTGACGTCTCGAGGACGCCGTTCGCATTGAGCGCTGTCTGGCGCACGATCGCGAACAGGTCGTTCAGGTCCCCCGAGCGCTCGCGCAGGTCCTGTTCGTATTGGGTCAGCGTCGCCTCGTTGTCCTCGTAATCCTGGCGGAGCTGGTCGGCGCGACGGTTCTCGGCCGCGAGCCTGTCCCGCGCCTCACGCAGCAGCTGCGACTGTTCGGCGCGTTCGCCGAGAAACCGTTCGATGCGTTCCTGGTCGTAGCTGGCTTCCTTGAGCGCCTCCTGGCGCACGCGCTCGACCAGCGCGTCGAGCTCTTCCGTCGAGGCGTTCAACGCAGGCGATGCAAACGTTGCCACGAGCAGGGCGGCGAGCGCCGCCGCAAGTTGCGGCCCCGCGCTCACGCCCGTTCCTCCGGCGCCGGTATCGGCAATCGCGTCAGGTCGGGTGGCAGCTGCTTGCGCGCGATGCGCAGCGCACGATCCAGGGATTGCCGGTACTCGTCGTCGAGCTCGACCCAGCGGTCGGCCTGCTTGTCCCAGTAGCCGATCTCGAGGCCGTCCAGCGTCATGTAGTAGAGACCGAGCCGGCCGTAGCGCAGAAATGCCACGGTGCGTGTATCGCCGTCCTGGTCGATCTCACCCTCGTACGCCTCGATCGTGTGCCCGTATTCCAGTTCGATCTGGTACGCCTCCGTTACCCGCCGGTACTTTTCCGAAGTCAGGACATCCGGGCGCTCCATCAGCTTTTCCAGCTCCGCGATGCGTAGCGCGCGCTCGTCGGGAAGGAACGGGATGTCTATAGCGACGAATTCCTCGAGCACTTCCCGCATGCGAATAATCAGCGGCAGGATCTGCCGCTTCGTGGTCTCGATTTCCCGGAACTGCCGCTCGAAATCCGCGAGCTCGACGTTTTGCGTTGCGACCAGTTTTTCCAGCTGCTGGTTGTACGCCTCGAGATCGCTGACCTGTGCCATCGTCTCGCGGTACTCGTTGAGCATCTCGCGCGTTTCGTCGTCCAGCGCATTGATGCGGGCCTGCACCTCTGCGCTCGCCTGCTGGCTCTGCGCCTGGATGTCGATGGCCTGCTCGACCTGCTCCTGGGCTCGAATCGCCAGCGATGCAATAAACAGCATTGAGGCAATGACGAGTGGCTTGGTTGATCGAATCCTCACGATGCGCTGCTCCTGGCTGTGTCCGGGCGTTTTTCTTTGCTCCGCATTCTAGGCAACCGGCGGCGCGCGCTCGTCGTGGTAACTACGTAGGCGGGTTCAGTTTGCCGCTACCATTCGCTGACCGGCGCCCCGCTATCGAGATTTTCCAGGTATTCCAGTACGACTCGCCGCAGGGCCTCTTCGCGCGGGAGACCCGCGCCTCGGGCCAGCGCGATGCGCTGCCAGTTCGCCGGCGTCATGCCGCTGTCGAGGCGCGCTTCGATGATGCCGAGGAGGCGTTTCCGCTCTTCCTCGTCCACGCCGAGCAGTTCGAGACCATCATCCGCAATCGGCAGCATGTCGCGGCAGAGCTCTCCCGCCGTCACGGGCTGCGGCGACAGGCCCGTCAGCGTCGGCCAGAGCAGTTCGGCATACAGTCCTTTCTGCGCCGCACGATAAAAATTGTATTCCGCGTAGCGGAACGGAAATGCGGGTAACAACATCTCGACGGACTTCACCAGCCCCGCGGTCATGCCGACGAGGAAGGCGGCGTTCGCCATCATGTCGACCGGGCCGGGGCCGGACGGCAGCGCCCGCAACTCGATGCGCAGGTGGCCGCCGTCGGCGTCGTCGTATATAGCCCGATTCCAGTTCCAGATCGTGCCCTGGTGCAGGCGCAGTTCGGCTAGTTCGGGTACGCCGCCAGCACGCACGATGTCGCGCGCGGATTCGTTCGAGCAGAGCGGTATCAGGACCGGGTACAGGTGGCAGGATTCGGCGAACAGCTCCAGCGCCCCGCGGCGGATCCAGCCGTGGCCGAACGGAACGCGTGCGGCCCGTCGCCACTGGTAGTTCCATACGCCGCGACTGTCCACGGACTGCTTGAACAGGGCGATGCGCGTTTCGTCCCACAACCGGTGCCCCAGAAAAAGCGGTGAGTTGGCTGAAACGGCAAGCGCGATCGGCGTAGCGAGCTGCGCCGCATTGTAGTAGTCGGCAAACTCCTCGGGGTTCACGCGCAGGTGAATCTGCAGTGACGTGTTCGCGCCTTCTGCGGTCAGGCTGTCGAATTCCGTATCCAGCGGTTCGGCGCCATCGATGCGGATGCGGAACTTCTCGTCGCGAATCCGGCGTATCCCGGCGGCGAGCGCCTTGTAGCGCTCGAGATCGGTCATTGCATCGGACTGCAGGTCGTCGGCGGCAAGCGTCGGCAGGATGCCGATGGGGACGACTCGACCGCCGAACTTGCGGGCAGCCGCTGCGATCTTGTCGAGGGCCGCGGAAAGCTCTTTTTTCATCGCCGTGAACGGCCTGCCGGCGGCGGCAACGGGCTGCAGGTTGTACTCGAGATTGAAGCGATCGAGTTCGAGCTGCAGCTGCGGGTCGAGCGTGTCTGCCAGCACCTCCCGGTTCAGCGGCAGCGGATTACCTTCGCTGTCGACGATGGACATCTCGAGTTCCGCTCCCAGGCTCGGTTTCCCGCGACCGAAACCGGGTCTCGCCAGCAGCGCCTGCATTGCCGCGAGGTTGTCGCGCAGGCGTGCGCCGGCATGCTCGTACTCCTGCTCGCTGAAGGAACTGCGATCGATTGCCAGACCCATGCGCGTACCCTTTGACCCGTGCCGCGCAATGTATGTCCGTAATGAGCGCAGCGATATACCGACTTCTACTGACTGTACGCGGGCGCCCGCCGCTCCATACAGGATCGATGAACAGTCGGGACTCGTACTGGCTGCTGCTCGCCATCGTTGCCGCCGTGCTCGCAGGACTGGTCGTCGGGTGGTACTTCAGTGGCGCAGCGGCCAGCGTCGCGTGGCTCGGGACGCTGTTTCTCAACACGCTGTCGATGCTGGTCATTCCATTGCTGATCAGCGCGGTCATCAGCGGCGTAACGTCGCTCGGCAACGTTCGTGAGCTCGGCAAGGTAGCCGGCATTACGGTCGTGTACTACCTGGTGACGGTCGCGATTGCGGTACTGATCGGTCTGTTCATGGTGAACCTGATCCAGCCCGGCGTCGGCGTATCGACCGAGGGTCTCGCGCAGCCCGATGATCTCCTGCGGATGGCCGAGGCGAGAGGCCTGAGTGACGTACTGTTGACCATGGTGTCGCCGAACCTGATCCGTGCGGCCGCAGACACCAACCTCCTGCCACTGATCATCTGGTCGATCGGCTTCGGCATCGCGCTCGCGAGCCTCGGCGCCCGCGGCAGGCCCGCGGCCGCGTTTTTCGAAAGCCTGAGCGAAGGCATGATGCTTCTCGTATCCTGGGT
>CALKYK010000021.1 GCA_938003715.1 uncultured Gammaproteobacteria bacterium | reverse complement strand
TCCACTCCCCTCTTCCCTCACCTTCGCCCTTCCCTCGCCTCGTGCTTCTATTCCTTCTCCCGGTCCTCTCCTGTCACTCGCTGCCCTCTCACCGCCTCGGCCGGAGTCGCCGGGCCGACGCTGCGCGGTTCTCCAAGCAGCGGCTCGAGCTGTCCGGTTTGTTGCACCTGGTCGGCCGCCGCCATTCCGAGCAGGAAAAACGCGCGCAGTGTCGGATGGACGTTGTCGTGAATCATGCTTCGATCGATGATTCCGTGCGGAGTCTGGGGACGTAAGACGACTGCTGCGTCGAAGTGCGGGATGCCGAATTCCTCGGCCACCTCGGATTCCTGCCGGCAGAAATCGCTGTTGGCGCGAGTCGGGCAGCCGTCGGTGTCGCGGGCCAGCAGGAAGTGCCGGCGCGCTTCGTCGTATTGTTGAAGCTGCTCCAGGCATTCGGCCAGGCGAAAATGAAACTCGGCAAAGCCGGGCTGCTTCGCCAACTCTTCGCGGTAAATGGTCGCGGCGGCCTCCCACTCCTTTGCCGCTTCGAGTTCGAGGGCCTCGCGGTAGCGCGCTTCCATCTGCGAGATTTCCGCTTTCGTCGTTCCGGCGGCGACGACGGAACGATCGGGCTCGTACACCGACTCGGCGGATGCCGGAATGATCCATTGCGTCGTTATGCCGTTGGCCTCGCAGTATTCCGCCAGCTGGCGCAGCTGGCCCCGGAATCGCTGGACGCGGTGCTGATAGGCGAGAGGGTTCGCGACAGGGTGATCGGCAAACGTGCGGCCAGAGCCGACAAGAAGTTCGCGAAGCGCCGAGCGCGCCGCCAGCTCGTTGTTCAGCAGAAAGAACGTCGGCGAGGCTTCGAGCCGGCTGTCGAGCCAGAAAAACAGCGGTTTCGAGATAACGCTCAGCTCTTCGACGTCGTGGTAGAACTCGTTGTGCCCGGCGTACATCAGCAGGTGATGCGGACGATATTCGAGCTGTTCGAGCTGCTTGAGCGCCATCTTCAGGTTCAGTCCCTGAACCGCGACGTTGTGCATGACAATCTTGGTGTCGGGAAACATCTGCTGTAGTCGCCACGCGTAGACGGCCGGGATGCTGAAACGCGAATCGTATATTCCGCTGCCGTCGTCGCGCGTGACGTAGGGCCAGCCCAGCATCGACGACTCGCCGACGGCGGCGATGTGGAATTCACCGGGCGGGGGCGCGGCCGACAATACGGGAATGTCCATCTTTTCGCGGTTCGATCGGATAACGGCGGCAAGCGGCTCGGACGCCAGCAGCAGTATCAGGCAGGCGAACCACCACCTGGCAAAGGGAAACGCCCTGCGGTCTCCCCGCGCTCGGCGCCAAATCCAGAAGAGGACGAACGGCGCACCGAAGACTGCGACCGACCAGGCTCCCAACACGGCGATTCTCAGTAAAATCTGCAGCGTCCGGATGCAGGCGTATTCCAGGGCGGAGAATGCGTGCAGGCCGGCAAGCAGCAGCAGCAAGCTGTTCATCCCGACGAATGCGCATCGACCTCGCGTCGATAACGGCCAGCCGTGCCGTACGACGATGGCTGACATCACGACTGCCTGCACGACCGGCAGCCAGAGAAACCATTCCTGGTAAATGCGAACGAACACTCGGCCCGGCGGATGCGTCATCGCCACCAGCAGGGTGGCCAATGCGAGTACGATGGCCCCGTAGAAGGCATATCGTACGGTTTTGTCGCGCGCCCGAACTTCCGGTTCGCTGGCAGCCGCGGGGGGCGCATTCTCCAACTGGGGCGTCACGGCAGGCACCGGGCAGGAGTGGTGGAAAGGGTCGGCGGGAAACATGTCGAACGACAAGGGACGACGGCCCGCGGAAAGAAAGACATCTTTCACGATAATGCCGGGACCGGCCTCAAACAAGCAATCGCGCCGACGAATCCGACGGGAGAGGGGTATACCGATCTATCGGATCCAGCCGCCGCCGAGCACGCGGTCGCCATCGTAGAGCACGACCGCCTGGCCCGGGGCCACGCCGTACTGAGGTTCGACGAATTCGACGTGCAGTCGGTCGGCCCCGGTGCGCACCGCTTCGGCGCGGGCCGGAGTGTGACGGTAGCGGATCATCGCATGGCACGCGAATCGATCGGGGATGTCGTCGACCAGCCAGTTGAGCCGGTCGGCCTCGAGACGTGTACGTGACAGGTCGTCTTTTTCTCCGATAACGACGCGTTTCGTCTCGGGCTCGATCGCCACGACAAAGCGCGGCGCACCGAAGGTGACTCCGAGGCCGCGCCGTTGTCCGACGGTGAATTTTTCGAATCCATCGTGCTCTCCGACGACGTTACCCGCAGTGTCGACGAGGTGACCGGCCGTTTCTGCCAGACCTCGGTGGCGCTTGATGAAACCGGCATAGTCCTGGTCGGGGATGAAACAGATCTCCTGGCTGTCGGGTTTGTCGAACGTTCGCAGCCCGACGCGCCGGGCAATGTCGCGAATTTCCGACTTTGCGTACCCCCCGACGGGAAACAGAATGCGGTCGAGCAGGTTCCGGTTGATGCCGAACAGAACGTAAGACTGATCCTTGCCGGCATCGAGACCCCGGA
>CALKYK010000020.1 GCA_938003715.1 uncultured Gammaproteobacteria bacterium | reverse complement strand
TACGTCGTCGCACAGGTCGACATTCTCCGCACCGTCAACAGCGAGTGCCGGCTCGTTCCGTACGAGTATTCGGACATCGAGCTTGCGGACGGCGAGGTGCTGATCGACTGGCTGGCATCGCAATCCTGGTCGAACGGCAACGTCGGCATGTTCGGCATTTCCTGGGGCGGCTTCAATTCGATCCAGATGGCGGTGCGCCAGCCGCCGGCGCTGAAGGCGATCATCGCCGTCGACGCGACCGAGGACCTGTACCAGGACGACGTCCACTACATGGACGGCATCATGCACCTGGACTCCTGGGAAATGAGCCAGGACCTGGACAACGCTCGGCCAGGCGCACCCGAATACGAGATCGATGCGGACTATTTTCGCGACCGCTTCGATACCGAGCCGTGGATGCTGACCTACAAGGCGCAGCAGCGCGACGGCCCGTTCTGGGACCGCGCCTCGAGCCGCGACAAGTACGCGCGGATACGCATACCGTCGTATCACATCGGCGGCTGGTATGACGGCTACCGCGACAGCCTGCCACGCATGCTGGAGCACGTCGACGCGCCGGTGAAAGCGATGATCGGCCCCTGGTCGCACGCGTTCACGCACGACCCGTATCCACAGCCCGGCATCGAATGGCGCCACGAAGCCGTTCGCTGGTGCGACCACTGGCTGAAAGGCAGGGACCCGGGGATCATGGACGAACCGGCATTCGCCGTTTATGTCCGCAACTGGCATCCGCCGGGACCTTACCTGGAACATGCGCCCGGGCGCTGGCGTTACGAGGACGGCTGGCCGATCGCGCGCATTCGCGCACAAAACCTGTACGCGCACGATAATTACACGTTGTCGGCGAGCACGGCGGCGGCAACGGTGCACCGGCTGCGCAACGTGCCGTCGATCGGCGTCGAGGCCGGCGGTCCGGTCATGTGGTGGGGGGACGTCGCGCACGACCAGCGCCCGACGGATGCGTTCAGTCTCGTCTACGACAGCGCGCCGCTCGACGAGGCCACCGAAATCCTCGGTTTGCCGCGGGCGCGCCTGCGGGTGGCCGCCGACGCTGTGCGGGCGAACTGGCTCGTGCGTCTCTCGGACGTCGCGCCGGACGGCACCGTGACCCAGGTCGCCGGCGCCGGCTTCAACGGCACGCACCGGCACTCGGCGCGGGCGCCCGAAGGCCTGGTGCCGGGAGAGGAATTCGATCTCGACATCGAGATGCATTTCACGTCATGGGTTTTTCCGGCCGGACACCGCATACGACTGTCCGTCAACAACGCGCAGTGGCCGATGCTGTGGCCGACACCCTACCCGGTGACGACGACCTTGAGGCTCGGCGGGGACGACGGGGCCCACGTCGAACTGCCCGTGGTCCCGCCCGGCGAATGGCGCGAGCCGCTCTTCCCCGAGCCAGCACTTGCAGACGGCCTGCCGGGATACGCACTGCTCGACGCGGGCAATCCGTCAGGCTACGGCGAGATCTCGTCGGTCGACCGCAATCCGCAGACGGGCGAAGTGACGGTGACGGCAACGAACACGGGCGGCTATCGCTATCCGTGGGGTACCGAAACCTACCGGGAGACGATCGAGCACCGAACGAGCGACGCCGATCCCGCGCACACCGCCGTCAAAGGCACGCATCGACTCGAAGTCACGTTGCCGGATCGCGTGCTGCGCTGGGAAGCCGAGCTCGATTTCACGAGCGACATGGAAAACTTCTACTACCGGTACGTACGCCGGCTCGCCGAAAACGGAGCGCCCGTGCGCGAACGAACCTGGACACGCACGATCCCGCGGGATCACCAGTGACCGGCGGGTGCCTGCCCGCGATGCGCCGGGACCACCTCGGGACCATGTCCGGCACCAGCGCGGGGACCGTCGGCCGACGGTGATACACTCGACCGGAAACGTCCACTGAAGCCGTCGCCACGCTTCAGGTGACGCCAGCCGCCGGGGTACTGCTTGTCAACAACGCGTTCATCGAGCGACGGCACATCCGGCC
>CALKYK010000019.1 GCA_938003715.1 uncultured Gammaproteobacteria bacterium | reverse complement strand
GCTCGATCGCGGCCTCGAGCAGCAGCCCTTCACGCGCGGCGCCGGACGGGCACTCGAGACGTTGCCGTACCTGCCGGCAGAGCGCATCGACGATGACGTCGACGTCGGCGGGCTGATCGATGCGGTGGCGGAACGTCTGAAGACGCCGCTCGGGGAGGCCGCCTGATGTGGTCGCTGGCCTGGCCGTGGATGCTCCTGGCGCTGCCGCTGCCGTTCGTCCTGCGTGCGCTGCTGCCGCCGGTCATGGCGGCCCAGGACGCCGGGCTCCGGGTGCCGAGCTTCCGCGGCTTTTCGGTACTGGCCGAACGCTCCGAGGTCGAGCAGCTGTTCAACTGGCGGTTCTGGGTCGCGGTCGTCGCCTGGATTCTGCTGGTGCTCGCGGCTTCGCGCCCGCAGCGCATCGGCGACGAGCTCGACGTGCCGGTATCCGGCCGTAACCTGATGCTCGCGGTGGACCTGTCCGGCAGCATGGACGCGAAGGACTTCGAACTCGGCAACCGCCGCGTCGACCGGCTGACCGCGACCAAAGCCGTTGCCGGCGATTTCATCGGCCGCCGCGAGGGCGATCGCATCGGCCTGATCCTGTTCGGCGAGCGCGCCTACCTGCAGGTGCCGCTGACGCTGGACCGCGATACCGTCAATACGCTGCTGCTGGAAGCGTTCATCGGCCTCGCCGGCGAGAAGACCGCGATCGGCGATGCGATCACACTGGCCGTCAAGCGTATCCACGACCAGGGTGCCGAAGGCGGCGAGCAGGTGCTGATTCTGCTCACCGACGGCGCCAACACGGCCGGGGAAATCGATCCGCTCAAGGCTGCCGAGCTCGCGCAGCAGATCGGGCTGCGCATCTACACGATCGGCATCGGCGCCGAGCAGATGGTGGTGTCGTCGATCACCGGCGGCATGCGGCGCGTCAATCCGTCCGCAGACCTGGATGAAGAGACGCTGACGACAATCGCCGAGCTGACCGGCGGCCGTTACTTCCGCGCCAAGGACACGGCGGGGCTGCAGGAAATCTACCGGCTGCTGGACGAGATGGAGCCGGTGGCGGAACCCGAGGCCGGCTTCCGCCCGGTAAAGTCGCTGTATTACTGGCCGCTGGGTGGCGCGTTCGTGCTGGCGCTGTTTCTCGCGGCGATGAATCTGCTGGCAGGGCTCCGGCTCGCCACCGCCGGCCGGGTGAGCCTCGATGCCCGCTGAGTTTCATTTCCTCCGGGCCGAGTGGCTCTGGGCGCTGCCGCTGGTCGCCGCACTGACCTGGGCGCTCGCGCGCAGGCAGCTCGCGCCGGGTAGCTGGCAGTCGGTCATCGATCCCGCGCTTGCGCCGCACGTGCTGTCGCGCAACCAGGCGCGCGGCCTCGCCTACCGCTGGTGGCTGGCACTGCTCGGTGGTGTGCTCGCCGTCCTCGCGCTGGCCGGACCGAGCTGGAACCGCATCGAGCAGCCGGTGTTTCGTTCCGAGCAGGCGCTCGTCATCGCGCTCGACCTGTCACGCTCGATGGACGCACAGGACCTGAATCCCAGCCGCCTCACGCGTGCGCGGCTGAAAATTCTCGACATCCTCGAACGGCGCGCCAGCGGCCAGACCGCGCTGGTCGTGTACTCGTCGAACGCATTCACCGTGACGCCGCTGACGACCGATGCGGACACGGTCGCGGCGCTGGTCAACAGCCTGTCGACCGACATCATGCCGAGCCGCGGCAGTTACCCGCTGGCCGCGATCGAAAAAGGCCGCCAGCTCCTCGAGCAGGCCGGCGTTTCGTACGGAGAAGTGCTGCTGATCACCGACGGCGGCGCTTCACCGGCGGCGGAAAACGCCGCGGAAGCGCTGCGCGACGCCGGCTACGCGCTGTCCGTGCTCGCCGTTGGCACGCCCGAAGGCGCGCCGATTCCGCGCGCGGGCGGCGGCTTCGTCACGGATCGTGCCGGCAACATCGCGGTGCCGCGGCTGCAGACGGCAGGGCTGCGACGGCTCGCCGAAGCGGGTGGCGGCCGCTTCGGGATCCTGACCGCCGACGACTCCGACCGCGAGCTGCTGTTGTCCGACGACGGCACGGCGACCGCCGCCGACAGCGCCTCGGGCGATGAATCACTGGCGACCGACCAGTGGCAGGAAGAGGGGCCGTGGCTGGTGCTCCTGCTGCTGCCGATCGCCGCGCTCGCGTTTCGTCGCGGGCTGGTGCTGGTGCTGGTGTTCGCGGTGCTGCCGCTCGCCGAACCAGCGCAGGCGTTCGGCTGGGACGACCTGTGGCGAACGAAAAACCAGCAGGGCAGCGCGCTGCTCGAGGCTGGCGACGCCGAGCAGGCGGCGCAGCTGTTCGAGGATCCCGCCTGGCGCGCCGTCGCGAACTACCGCGCCGGGCAGTACCCGTCGAGCGCGGCCGGCTTCGCCAGCGCCGAAGACGCGGACAGCCTGTACAACCTCGGCAACGCGCTCGCGCGCATGGGCGAATTCGAATCGGCAATCGACGCTTACGAACAGGTGCTGGAAATGGTTCCCGACATGGAAGACGCTCGCTACAACCGCGACCTCCTGCTCGACGCGCTGCAGCAGAGCAAGGACGCGCAGTCCGGCGACCAGGGCAACCAGGAGAATGCCAACGAGTCGGGCGGCGGCGCCCAGCAGTCGGAGGGACAGAGCCAGTCCGAGCAGGCGGGCGAAGAGGGGGCGAGCGGCGACCCGGGCGCGGAGGGCGAGCAGGGCGAGTCGTCGGTCCGCGACCAGGAGGCGCAGAACCAGGAAGACCTCGAAGCGCTGCAGCAGGAACTCGAGCGGGCGGCGCAGGAAGCCGGCGAGCAGTCGGCCGAAGGAGAGGAACAGCAGGGCATGACCCAGGCCGAGGCAGAAGCGATGCGGCGGGCGCAGGAGCAGCAGCAGGCGATGGAGCAGTGGCTGCGCCGCATCCCGAACGATCCCGGCGGGCTTCTGCGGCGCAAGTTTCGCTACCAGTACCAGCGCCAGGGCCGCGACCAGGACGGCAACAACCTGTGGCCCGACGACGAGGCGCAGCCATGGTGAACCCTGGACGAAAGAATCTGCTGGCAACGCTGGCGTTGACGGCGGCGCTGATCGTGCCGGCGCAGGCTGCCGTGATCGCGAGCATCGACCGCGCCACCGTCGAGTTGAACGAGTCGTTCACGCTGAAGATCACCGTCGACACCGCGATCGACATCGAGCCGGACGCGTCGGCGCTGGAAGAGGACTTCTACGTCGGCACGCGCAGCCAGCTCAGCAACACGACGATCGTCAACGGCCAGATCAGTCGCTCACGGACCTGGACCTACGTGCTGATGGCAAAACGCGAGGGCGAACTGGAGATTCCGCCGGTACGCATCGGTTCCGAGGCGAGTGAGCCGGTGCCGATCCGCGTGCTGCCGCCGTCGACGAACCTGCCTGGCGAAGCCGATATCTTCGTCACGACCGAGGTCGATCACGACGAGAGTTTCGTCCAGGCGCAGGTGCTGTACACGGTGAAGGTGTACCGTGCCGTCGCGACGCGACAGCCGCGCCTGAGCGAACCGGCGATCTCCGGCGTCGAGGTACTGCGCGAATCGGCGGGCGAGGAACGCAGCTACGAATCGATCCTGAACGGCAAGGCGTACAACGTCGTCGAGCGGGTGTACGCGCTGTTTCCGCAGGAGAGCGGCACGATCTCAATCGCGCCGGCGCGCTTTGAGGCGCGCGTACTCCGCGACGGACGCATCACCGGGCGCAAGATCTTCGAGTCGGAACCGATCGAGGTCGTCGTCAAGCCGATCCCGCCGCCGCCGGACAACTTTCCCGATGCGGTCTGGTTCCCGGCCCGGTCGGTTACGCTGTCTGAGTCCTGGTCGCGTGAGCCGGGCAGCCTGCCTGCAGGAGAACCGATCACCCGGCATGTCACCGTGACCGCGCTCGGGCAGCTGTCGACGCAGATACCCGTGATCGAGCCGCGGGTGCCGGACACTGTCAAGGTTTACCCGGACAAGCCGGAGTTTCGCGACTCCGCCGAGGGTGCTGGCATCCGCGCCGTGCGTCGCGACCAGTACGCGATGATCGGCGTCGAGGCCGGTGAGGTGTCGCTGCCGCAGGTCAGGCTGCCGTGGTGGAACATCGACGCCGGCGAGTGGCAGGTGGCGAGCCTGCCGGCCCGGACGCTGACGATCCTGCCGTCGGCGACGGCGCCGCCGCCGGTCGCAGCGGCGCCGGTGGCGCAGCCGGCAGAGCAGGCCCCCGGGGCGGAGACGACGATCGTCGTCGCCAGCGATTTCTGGCAGTACGTGAGCTTCGGCCTCGGCGGCGTGTGGGTCATGACCCTGATCGCCTGGTGGTGGTCGCGCCGGCCGCGCACACGCGAAGCGAAGGAACCCGAGCCGCCGCCGATTCACAAGCAGCAGGCGCGGGCGCTGAAAGCAGCGCGCAAGGCAGCCGTTGCCGGCGACGCCACAGGCGTCAAGGCCGGCGTGCTCGAATGGGGCCGGCTGCAGTGGCCCGAGCGACCACCGCGCAGCGTCGGCGAAATCGCAGAGCGCGTTTCGCTGCCGCTCTCGACCGAGCTCGAAAAGCTTTGCAACGCAAGCTACGGGCCCGGAGGGCGCGACTGGGACGGCAAGGCGCTCGCCGATGCGCTGCGCTCGTTCTCGGTGCTGAAAGAAGAGAAACCGCCGGCAGCCGTGGACGCGCTGCCGCCGCTGTCGCCGCTGCGCGGCTGATCGCCGTTCGTCCGGGGACGGAGCCGCCCGTGCAGGACATCCGCGCCATTACGCTCGATCTCGACGACACGCTGTGGGCCGTGGCCCCGGTCATACGCCGCGCCGAGGAAAGACTCTGGTCGTGGCTCGAAGCGGAGTACCCGAACATCGCCGATCGATTCGATGCGCGCGACCTCGTCACGGTGCGCGAAGACGTGATGCGCGACTACCCTCACATGCGGCA
>CALKYK010000018.1 GCA_938003715.1 uncultured Gammaproteobacteria bacterium | reverse complement strand
CCCGCATGGGCTACGCGTTCCTCCGGGCCCACCGCCAACGGGCACTGGACGACTTCGACGCGATGCTGTCCGACGATTTCCGGGTGTTGGATCACCGCACCTTCGGATTTCCCCAGATCGATCGAGCCGGCTTCTTCGCTCCCGACCTGCGCCTCGAGCCAGGCGCGCTGGCCGGTCGTGAGCTTCGCCGGGTCCGCGCAGGACTCGCAGATCCGCCGCACCAGCCGCTGCGCGATGATGCTGTGCAGCGCGGCGGCGATCAGGTAGCCGGGGGCCCCCATGTCGAACAGGCGGTTCGCGGTCGCGACCGCACTTACCGTGTGCAGCGTCGAGAACACGAGGTGGCCGGTCATCGCGGCGCGCAGGCCGATATCCACCGTTTCGCGATCGCGCATCTCGCCGACCAGGATGATGTCCGGATCCTGGCGCAGCGCGGTACGCAGCACGCGCGAAAAATCGAGCCCGATGTGCGCGTGTACCTGGACCTGGTTGATGCGCTCGAGCCGGTACTCGACCGGGTCCTCGACCGTGATGATCTTCGTCGACGGCTTGTTGACGTGGTTCAGCGCCGAGTACAGCGTCGTGGTCTTGCCGCTTCCGGTCGGGCCGGTCACGAGTACCATGCCGGCCGGCCGCTCGATGATGCGCAGGAAGCGCTCGAGGATTTGCGGCGGCATGCCGAGCTTGTCCAGCGTCAGGAGGTTCGCGCTCTGGTCGAGCAGGCGCATCACCACCGCCTCGCCGTACTGCACCGGCAGGGTGGAGACGCGCACGTCCAGCGTGGAATCGTTGACCTGCATCGAGAAGCGGCCATCCTGCGGCAGGCGCTTTTCCGAGATGTCCAGGCCGCTCATCAGTTTCAGCCGCGTGACCAGCGCACTGCCGACGCGGCGGCCCTCGATGACGTGTTCCTGCAGCACGCCGTCCACCCGCTGGCGGATGCGCAGCACGGTTTCGTCGGGCTCGATGTGAATGTCGGATGCGGCTACCTGCACCGCGTCGCGGAACATCGAGCGCAGCAGTTTCAGGACCGGCGCGTCCGCCGAGTCTTCGTCTGCCGTCAGCTTCTCGAGATCGATGCGTTCTTCGCCGAGCTCTTCCTTGACCTCCGCCGCCAGCGCGTCGATTTCGTCGGTGCGCCGATAGACGAGGTCGATCGTGCGCAGGAGTTCGGTTTCGTTGACCAGCGCGACGTCGACTTTCTGGTCTAACTGCCGGCACAGCTCGTCGTAGGCAAAAAGGTCGGTCGGGTCGGCCATGCCGACCAGCAGCCGGTCGCGGCTCTCGCTCAGCACGATCGAGCGCAGCCGGCGCGCCTGCACCTCGGACAGCTTGCGGACCGATTCCTTGTTGATGTCGATCGCGGCGAGATCGATGTACTCGATCTCGAGTTTTTTCGCCAGGAACTCGTGCAGTTCACGCTCGCCGATGGCGCCGACTTCGATCAGTGCGCGCCCGCGCTTCTGCCCGGACTCCTTCTCCAGCCTGAGCGCCTCTTCGAGCTGCTCCTGCGTGATCGCGCCGGCTTCCAGCAGCACGTCACCGAGCCGCAGCCGCTTGCGGCGCGACATCTGCAGGACCGAGTTCGTTTGCGTGCTCATCGCCGGCCCGTCAGCGGCTGCCCGTACGCCGCACGCGTTCGAGCGACTCGCTCGCCATCCTCGTCCAGACGCCGTCGCTGTCGACGACGATCGGCTTCAGCAGGATCACGAGTTCGGTTTTCTGCTCCACCGAGCGCCGGCTCTTGAACAGGTTGCCGATGCCGGGAATGCGGCTCAGCACCGGCGTGCCGAAGTCCTCGTCGAAGCTCGAATTGCGCATCAGACCGCCGATGACGATGATCTGGCCGCTGCGCGCCTTGACGATGCTGTCCGACTCGCGGATCTGGCTGAACGCGAGCGGCAGGGTGTCGGTTTCGCCGGACACCGTCAGGACCTTCTGCTGGTCCGTGACCTCGCTGACGGTCGGGTGGATATGCAGGGTAACCTCGCCGTTCTCGCTGATCTGCGGCGTCACGTCGAGCGCGATGCCGGAAAAGAACGGCGTCAGTTCGACGTCGCGCGACGTGGTCGACGAGGTGCCGGTGATCGTATTGCTCGCGACATCGGTGACGAAGAATTCGTCGGTGCCGGCCTTGATCACGGCTTTCTGGTTGTTCAGCGTCGAAATGCGCGGGCTCGACAGCACGCGCGTTTTGCCCTGGAGTTCGAGCAGTTCCAGAAACGC
>CALKYK010000017.1 GCA_938003715.1 uncultured Gammaproteobacteria bacterium | reverse complement strand
CGATTGCAGCGTCGGTTTCGATCGGCCGGTACGCGGCCAGGCGCTGTTCGACTTCCTCCGTCGCGCGCGTGACGAGATCCTTCGAGCCCGCTTTCTGCCAGGCCTCTCGATTCTCGCGATCGATCACGGGGTCGGTGAGGTACAGCTCCTTCGGCCAGTATTCCAGCGTGTGCGGGCTCGTGATCAGGTGGTCCTCCGCGAGCAGGTCGTCGACGAGCTGCTCGGCCGGCAGGTCGCCCATCACCTCGAGCTCGCGCACGAAGTGCAGGCACTGGCCGCACACCTCGTTGTCGAACACGAGCTTCGGCAGGCTGAACGTCAGCACGAAGTCGAGCATGCCCGGGCCCGATACGGAATTGACGCCGGCGATCGCAGCGAGCAGCGCGCTCGAGAACGTCTCGCCGCCCGCCTGCGCGTCGAGGAACTTGCCGTCCGACAGCGCCATGTAGGCCTGCGTCGGCAGGTTCAGCGACTTCGCGATCTGCACGTAGGCAACGTTCAGGTGCTGCGCCTCGATCGCCGCCATCGGCGAGCTCGCCGCCTTCATGTGGAACGTCGCAGGCGCGCCGCCGAACAGCACCGGCGCACCGGGGCGGACGATCTGCGCCATAGTGATGCCGGTCAGCACGTCGACGCAGTGAAACACCAGCGCACCGACCAGCGTGACTGGCGCGATCAGGCCCATCAGCGTGACCGGCACGATCTCGACCGGGATGCCGTGCTCGACACAGTCGAGCAGGTTCTGGCAGGAGTCCTCGCCGTAGCGGAAGTTGCCGGTCGCCGTGATCGTGAAAATCGACATCGGCTTCGCGACCAGGTCCTTTTTGTCGGCGCGGAACAGCTGCATCATCTCGGTCATGCGCGGCACGCCGTGTTCGCTGAACGCGCCGGAGACGACCGGCTTCTTCGACGTCGTCAGGCACATGTACAGTCGCCAAGCGTCGGACACCTGCGACTCGATGTCCTTGTTCGTCGAGAACGCGGTCGCGAGGTAGGCGACATGCTCGAGGCCGCTGCAAATGCGTGCGTACTCGATGAAGTCCGTGGAGTTCGCGAGCCGCGTCTCGTTCGTGCGGTGGTCGAGGATCTTGAGGCCGCTCGAGCCCGGCACGTAGTGCACGTTGTTGCCGCCGATCTCGGTGTATGGCTTGCCGTCGCGATCGTGCAGCGTGAACGACGACGGCGCGTCCTCGATCGCCTTGTCGACGACGTCGGCCGGGAACAGCACGCGCTTGCCGCTCTTGTCCGTCTTCAGGCCGTGTTCCAGCAGGCGTTTCTTCATTTCCGGCCCGCGGATCTCCATGCCCTTTTCCGCCATCAGGCGCTTCGCTTCGGCAAGGATCTTCGCCGTCAGGTCGTCGGAAACTACGTTCAGTGTCGGTCGCATCGGAACTCTCTCAATTCGTCGTCTTTGCGATTTCCTGCTTGCGCTTCGTCACGTACGCGATCAGCGCCTCTTCGGTGGCTTCGTCGATCGGCGGCTTCACGTAGTCGCGCAGCAGTTTCTTCCACGCGGTGTTCGCGCGCTTCGCGGCGTCGAGCCCGCCCTCGTCACGCCACGCCTCGAAGTTCTGCCGTTCGGAAATCATCGGCGCGTAAAAAGCCGATTCGTAGCGCGCCAGCGTGTGCGCGGTGCCGAAGTGATGGCCGCCCGGCTTCACCTCGGCGATCGCATCGAGTGCCAGCTCGTCGTCGTTGACGACGATCGGCTTCAGCGTCTCCGCCATCATCTGCAGCATCTCGGCGTCGACGATCAGCTTCTCGAACGACGCCGTCAGGCCGCCCTCGAGCCAGCCGGCGGCGTGATTGACGAGGTTCGCATGCCCGAGTATCGCACCCCACAGCGACATCTGGCTTTCGTAGGCCGCCTGCGCGTCGACGCAATTCGAACTCGTCGTACTGCTGGAGCGAAACGGCATGCCGAGGTGACGCGCGATCTGCCCGCTGGCGGCGGCCATCTTCGTGTACTCCGGCGTGCCGAGCGCGGGCGCGCCGCTCTGCATGTCGACGTTGGATGCAAACGCGCCGTACATCAGCGGCGCACCCGCGCGTACGCTCTGCGCGAGCACGACCACTGCGAGCACCTCGGCGGTCTGCTGGGCGAGCGTGCCGGCCAGCGTCGCCGGGCTCATCGAGCCGGCCAGCGTGAACGGCGTGATGCAGGTCGCCTGGTTCGTCGACGCCAGCACCTGCACGGCCTCCGCCATCGGGATATCGAGCTGCATCGGCGAATTCGTGTTGATGATCGCCAGCACCGCCGGCCGTTGTTCGAGGGCCGCGTCATCGACGCCCAGCGCGATCTTCGTCATCTCGAGGCAGTCTACGGTGCGGGCGCGTCCGAGCGCATAGGCCTGTGCGTTCTTGTCGAGCAGCGTGAGCTGTGCGAAGTACAGGTCGAGATGCCGCGACTCGGGCGGCAGGTCCATTGCCTCGAAGCAGCCGCCGCCCTCGTGGTGAATGATGTTCAGGCTCTGCACCAGCTTCATGAAGTCGCAGGTTTCCGCGTAGGTCCCCGGCCTGCGTCCCTTGTCGAGATCGCTGACGAACGCGGGCCCGCCGACGGAGCCGAACACGATGCGGTTGCCGCCCAGCAGCAGGTCGTGCGCCGGGTTACGCGCGCGGAGTTCGAACTGCGCCGGCATCAGCGCCGCCTTTTCCTCGACGAGGCCGCGATCGAAACGCACCATCTTCGACGGCTCGTCGACGTCGGCGCCGGCGGCCGCAAGGATGCGCCGGCTCTCGTCCTCGAGGAAACGGAAGCCCTTCGTCTCGAGGATCGAGAGCGACGCATCGACAATTGCTTCGAGCTGGTCGGCGGACAGCACCTCGAGCGGCGGAAACGGGTTGGCGACGGTCTGCCACGGCAGCTGCCTAAAGCTGCCCGCGGTGCGTTTCTGCTTCCTGCCGCGTCGCGTCATGACAGTGCCGCAATCGCCTCGTGCCGCCAGGCCTCGGTGCGCTCGACCTGGTTGAAACAGAACAGGTGGTAGCCGGCGATACGATATTCCGGGTCCGCCTGGTACTTCGCGAGACCGCGCACAAGGTCGTCCGGCTTGTAGACGCTCTGCTTCAGCAGCTGCGCCGCCGCTTTCGGGTTCCGTTTCAGGAACTTCAGCGAATCGCCGACGCCGATGCGCATCGAGGTTTTCATCAGGGTGGTGCGCTCGATGACGCCGGGCAGGCCGATCCACACCGGCATCGTGATGCCGCGCTCGCGCAGGTCCCATAACCAGCGACCGAGCAGGTCGGCGTCGAAGCACATCTGCGTCACCATGTACTGCGCGTAGTCCTGTTTCGCCTCGAGTACGCGGAACAGCGTGTCGTCGTCGACCTCGGGATGACCTTCGGGATGCGCCGCAACGCCGATCTCGCGCAGGTCGTGGTCGTAGAACGCTATCGCTTCGAGCAGCTGCAGCGCGGTCTCGAACTCGCCGGCGGGCTCGCTCGCGTCGCCGCCGGGCACGAACAGGCTCTTGACCCGCAGCTCGGCAAGCTCCGCCATGATCCGCTCCAGGTGCGCGTGGTCCCGCACGCACTTCGCGGCGACGTGCGGCACGACGCGAAAGCCCTGGTTGCGCAGGCGGCGCGTCAGCGCGATCGTCTCGTCGACGCCTTTCGTCGGCGAGCAGGTCACCGCGACGTAGGAGTTCGGTTCGAGAATTTCGAGCTTTTTCTCGATGCCCGGCGCCGGAAAAACTTCCATGTACGCCTCGTGCAGGTCGCGCATCAGCGCTTCCCGTTCGCGGACCGCGATCTGTGGCGCCGTGCTCACTGGCGTCTCCTCCTGCGTTTCTTCTCGACGACCGCCGCTGCAGGCAGTTCGACGGCACTGCGGAGGTTCGTAAACGGATCGGTGGCGTGCGGGATCGACATCGCCGACACGAAGTGATGCTGAAAGCGCGGCTCGACCGCGGTTTCGATTTTTTCGACGTCGCGCGTGCGGCGTTCGATATCGGTGCGCGACGAGCGGTCGAGCAGCGCGATGCGGGCGCCGGTGCCCGCTGCGTTGCCGGCGGAGGACACTTGGTTCAGCGCGCAGTCCGGGATCATGCCGAGCACCATCGCGTGGCTGACGTCGATGTGTGCGCCGAACGCGCCGGCGAGCCGGATGCGGTCGACATGGTTGACACCGAACTTCTCCATCAGCAGACGTGCGCCCGCGTACAGCGCCGCTTTCGCGAGCTGGATGGCGCGCACGTCGTTCTGCGTGATGTAGATGTCCGGCTGCCCGGCGCACAGCTGGTAAGAAAACGTGCGGCCGTCCGCGCTGACACGTTCCGAACGCGCCGCGGCGTCGCCATTGATCGTGCCGTCCGCGTTGATGACGCCGGCGAGGTACAGCTCGGCGATGATCTCGATGATGCCGGATCCGCAGATGCCGGTGACGCCGCAGGCGGGCATCTCGGCCTCGAACTCCGGTTCGTCCGACCAGCGCTCGCAGCCGATGATGCGAAAGCGCGGCTCGAGCGTGTCGCGGTCGATGCGCACGCGCTCGATCGCACCCGGTGCCGCGCGCTGGCCGCCGCTGATCTGCGCGCCTTCGAATGCGGGCCCGGTCGGGCTCGATGCGGCAAGCATCCTGTCGCGGTTGCCGAGCAGCAGCTCCGCGTTCGTGCCGACGTCGACGATCAGCGAGATTTCGTCGCGATCGTACGGCGCCTCCGCCAGCAGCACGCCCGCGGTATCGGCACCGACGTGGCCGGCGATGCAGGGCAGGGCGTACGCGTAGCCGCCCGGGTTGATCGCGATGCCGATGTCACGGGCGGGAATCGACAGCGCCGCATCGCTGGCGAGGGCGAACGGCGCGCCGCCCAGTTCGACCGGGTTCAGCCCCTGTACGAGGTGCATCATGATCGGATTGCCGACCAGCGTCATCTCGACGATGTCGGCGACCTCGATGCCGGCTTCGCCCGCAACCTCGAAGATCAGCTCGTTGATGGCCTGGCGCACGACCTGCGTCAGCTCGGTTTCGCCGCCCGGGTTCATCATGATGTAGGAGACCCGGCTCAT
>CALKYK010000016.1 GCA_938003715.1 uncultured Gammaproteobacteria bacterium | reverse complement strand
CCTGGGCCGACCTGATGGTGCTGACCGGCAACGTCGCGCTCGAATCAATGGGCTTCGAGACCTACGGCTTCGCCGGCGGTCGCGAGGATGACTGGGAAGCCGACCTCGTCTACTGGGGTCCGGAAACGGAGTGGCTGGCCGACGAACGTTACAGCGGCGATCGCGAACTCGAGAACCCGCTCGCGGCGGTCCAGATGGGCTTGATCTACGTCAATCCCGAAGGACCGAATGGCAATCCGGACCCGGTTCTCGCGGCGAAGGACATCCGCGATACATTTGGCCGCATGGGGATGAATGACGAGGAGACCGTCGCGCTGATCGCCGGCGGCCACACCTTCGGCAAGAATCACGGCGCGCACAATCCCGCCGATTGCGTGGGCCCCGAACCCGCCGCTGCCGACATCGACGAGCAGGGATTCGGCTGGACCAACACCTGCGGCAAGGGTAATGCGGAAGACACCGTGACGAGCGGACTGGAAGGAGCCTGGACCGTGACCCCTGCCCGCTGGAGCAACAACTACCTGCAAAACCTGTTCGCATTCGACTGGGTTCAGACGAAAAGCCCGGCCGGCGCGACGCAGTGGATTCCGGCCAATGAAGGCGCCTCGAACATGGTGCCCGACGCGCACGATCCGACCAGGCGGCATGCCCCGGTCATGCTGACGACGGACCTGTCGCTGAAATTCGACCCGAGCTACCGCGAGATATCGCAGCGGTTTCTCGACAATCCCGACGAGTTCCGGCTCGCGTTTGCGAAGGCGTGGTTCAAGCTCATGCACCGTGACATGGGGCCGCGGTCCCGCTACGTCGGCCCGGAAGTGCCGGACGAGGAGCTGATCTGGCAGGACCCGGTACCGGCAGTCGATCACGCGCTCATCAACGACCGTGACATCGAACGGCTGAAAGCAGAAATTCTGGACACCGGGCTCACTGTCCCCGAGCTGATTCGTACCGCGTGGGCATCAGCCTCGACGTTCCGCGGCACGGACATGCGCGGCGGTGCAAACGGTGCGCGGATCCGGCTGGCACCGCAGATCCAATGGGACGTCAACGATCCCGAGGAACTGGAAAAGGTGCTCGCGCGCCTCGAGCGCGTCCAGCAGGACTTCAACCGCCGCGCCCGCGGCGGGAAACGCGTTTCGATGGCCGACCTGATCGTGCTGGGCGGCGCGGCGGCCGTCGAGAAGGCTGCGGACGACGCGGGATACGACATCACCGTCTCGTTTGCGCCCGGCCGCACCGATGCGTCGCAGGCACAGACAGACATCGAGTCGTTCGAGGTGCTGCGGCCGCGTGCCGACGCGTTTCGCAATTATTTCGGCGAAGGCGCGCGTCGTTCACCGGCGGAGATGATGGTCGAGAAGGCGAACCTGCTGACCCTGACCGTACCCGAAATGACGGTGCTGGTCGGTGGCATGCGCAGCCTCGGGGCGAACGCAGGTAACGCTTCGCACGGCGTGTTCACCGACGAACCCGGCAGGTTGAGCAACCACTTTTTCGTCAACCTGCTCGACATGTCGACCCATTGGGCGAAGTCGAACGGTGATGACGGCATCTACGAAGGCCGCGATCGGGACAGCGGCGAGCTGAAATGGACGGCGACGCCTGTCGACCTCGCTTTCGGTTCGGACTCCGAGCTGCGCGCCATTGCCGAGTACTACGCCGCGAGCGACGGCGAGCAGGCGTTCGTCGGCGACTTCGTCGATGCATGGACGAAAGTGATGAACCTCGACCGCTTCCACCTCACCGCCACAGAACGCGGTAACGCGATGGCGAGCCGATAGGCCGTGGCATGAGCCGGGGAACTCCGGTTGTATCAGCACGACGACGGCTCAATGCTTTCGTCAGAAGAAACGGCGGCGCCGATGGCGCCGCCGTTTTTTTTACGACCGGGCCCCCAACGCGGCCCCCCCGCCCCGGATTTGCGAAACGACGTGACCGTGTCCGTTCGCCCGGCTCGCCGTGGGCGATATCACCCCGCGTTCGGCCATTTGTATTAGACTTAATCCGAGGCATCTGCCAGGAATTACGAGGGGGAGATCAGTGATCGAATTCCAGGTGAACGGCTCGGCCGTTACGTCCGAACGCCCGGATGACAAGCCACTCCTGTGGGTCATCCGCGACGAATTGACACTCAAGGGAACGAAATTCGGCTGCGGCATCGCGATGTGCGGCGCCTGCACCGTGCACCTCGATGGCACGGCCATTCGTTCCTGCGTTACACCGGTGAGCGCGGCGGCCGGCAAGTCCGTGACCACGATAGAAGGCCTGGACAGCGCGGCAGGCAAGGCACTGCAGGAAGCCTGGGTGGAAGAACAGGTCCCGCAATGCGGCTACTGCCAGTCCGGGCAGATCATGCAGGCGGCGAGCCTGCTCGCCTCGAACCCCAGTCCGAGTGACGACGAGATCGTGACCGCGCTGAACGGCAACCTGTGCCGCTGCATGGCGTACACGCGCATCAAGAAGGCCGTCAAATCGGCCAGCGAACGGGGGGCATGACGATGGCAATCAAGGCATCCAGAATTCCATTGAGCCGGCGCGCCTTCCTGGTTCGCAGCGCGAACGCCGGCCTGATCATGGGCCTCGGCACGCTGCTGCCCGGCTGCAGCCGCGACCAGGCCGACTTTTCCGGCGGTGACGCCAGCCGCACGTTTGCGCCCACGGTCTGGTTCGAAATCGACGGCCAGGGCGGCATCCTCGTGAACATTGCCAAGGCAGAAATGGGCCAGCATGTCGGCACTGCGCTGGCCCGCGTCGTTGCCGACGAGCTCGGCGCGGCCTGGGACGCGATATCGATCAAGTATGTCGACACGGACCCGAAATGGGGCTACATGGTCACCGGCGGTTCCTGGTCTGTTTTCACGACCTGGACAATGCTGTCGCAGGCCGGCGCTGCCGGTCGCACCGTCCTGCGCGATGCCGGCGCGGCGATGCTTGGCGTCGACCCGGCCGATTGCACCGTCGCGGACAGCGCAGTGCGCGCCGGCGACGCCGTCGTCACGTTCGCCGAGATCGTGCGCAACGGGGACATCTCGCGCAGCTTCAGCGAGGAAGAGCTGGCCGCGATGCCGATCAAGCCCGCGTCAGAGCGCCGCTTCATCGGCAAGCCGGTCACGGCGAAGGACATTCCGCCGAAGACGCGCGGCGAGGCGGTATACGGCCTCGACACCGAGCTGCCGGACATGGTGTACGCCCATCCCCTGATTCCGCCGACCCGCTACGGTAGTACGATTCGCGCGATCGACGACAGTGCGGCGAAAGACATTCGCGGCTACCTGCAGACGATCGAGATCAGCGACCCCAGCAACACCATCCAGGGCTGGGCTCTCGCGATCGGAGAAAGCTTTCCGGCCGTGATGAAAGCGGCAGACGCTGTCAGCGTGGACTGGCAACCCGGCCCGACGGCCGAGGTCGGCGAAGCCGACATACTGCGCTATGGCGAACGCCTGGCGGCGGACAGGTCGAGTGGCGTGCTCGTCGTCGACGACGGCGACGTTGCCGTGGCACGCGAGAGTGCGGCGCAGACGCACTCCGGTACCTACCGCACTTCGACCGCCCTGCACTTCACGCTCGAACCGCAGAATGCGCTGGTCGAGTTCAAGGACGGCAAGTGCCACATCCACGCCGGCAACCAGTGGCAATCGCTGATCATGCCGGTGCTGGCTCAGGCGCTCGAGATTCCGGAATCCGACATTGTCATCCACCAGTATTACCTGGGCGGCGGCTTTGGCCGGCGATTGTTCGGTGACCAGATGATCCCCGCCGCCCTCGCCGCCCGCGAGCTCGGACGTCCGGTCAAGCTCGTGTTCCAGCGCGACGACGACAGTCGCTTCGACTGCTGCCGGTCGGCCTCGGTGCAGCAATTCGACGCATCGTTCGATGCCGATGGCAACGTCACCGGCATCGAGCATGCCGCGGCAGCCGGCTGGCCGACCCTGTCGATGGCGCCGGGTTTTCTCGCCGACGGCGTCGACGGCAACGGCAAGTTCGACACGTTCTCCGTCAGCGGCGGCGATCACTGGTACACGCTGGCGAATCATCGCGTCCGCGCACTCAACAACGAGCTTGCACAGCGGACCTTCCTGCCCGGCTGGCTGCGGGCGGTCGGACCCGGCTGGGTCGGCTGGGGCGTCGAGAGCTTCATGGATGAACTCGCCGAGATCGCCGGCAAGGATCCGATCGAGTTTCGTCTCGAGCACCTGGACGCCAGCGGCAAAAACGCCGGCAAAGCGCCCGAGGCTGTCGGGGGCGCGAGCCGTCTCGCGAACGTGCTGCGCGATGTCCGCGACCGTTCCGGCTGGGGACGCGAGCTTCCCGAAAACGAAGGCATGGGCGTCGCGGTGTGTCACTGACGGGAACGCAAGAAGCGCACGTGGATCGCCTGCTTCGCGCACGTTGCGGTCGATCCGGAAAGCCGCGACGTAACCGTCAGGAAGCTGTGGCAGTCGATCGACTGCGGCACCGTCGTACATCCGGACGGCGCGCTCGCGCAGGCGGAAGGCGCCGCATTGTGGGGGGTCAGCCTGGCGCTGCACGAGGGAGCGACGTTCGACAACGGGCAGGTACGCGAACGAAACCTGAACGCCTACACGCCTCTCCGGCTTGCCGATGCCCCGGAACTCGACATTCACTTCATCGAGAGCACGGAAATGCCGGTCGGGCTCGGCGAACCGCCGCTGATTCCGGTTCCGCCGGCCATCGGCAACGCGATCTACGCAGCTACCGGCATCCGGCCACGGGACCTGCCGATCCGGATCTAGCAGCCTGCGAATCGAGCCCCGCGCAAGTATTGCGCGGGGCCGTAGCCGCGCGTCGCGTGATTCAGTGCCGGCAACCCGAAGTTGGGATCGCACGTGAATCGACGTGACACGGGGAATTTCCGCGAGTACTGATGAAGAAAGACAGAATCGGACTGGCACTCGGCAGCGGCGCGTCGCGCGGCTGGTCGCACATCGGTGTCATCAAGGCGCTGGTCAGCGAGGGTATCGAACCGGACGTCGTGGCCGGGACTTCGGTGGGCGCGATGATCGGCGCGGCCTACCTCGCCGGCAACCTGGACAAGCTCGAGGACTGGGTCCGCAACTCCACGCGCAAGGACGTCCTGCAGTTCTTCAACATCGGGTTCTCGACGTCCGGCTTCGTCGATTCGGACCGGCTGAGCGAATTCCTGACGACGCAGGTCGTTTCGCCGGACACGAACATCGACGATTTCGACCGGCCTTTCGCGGCGATCGCCACTGATCTCGGCAACGGTCGCGAGGTGTGGTTCACCGAGGGCAACGTCGTCAACGCGATTCGGGCATCGATGGCACTGCCGGGCCTGTTTCCCGTGGTCCGCGACGAGGAGCGCCGCCTCGTGGATGGCGGCCTGGTCAACCCCGTGCCTGTATCGGTCTGCCACGCCATCGGTGCCGACATTGTCATTGCCGTCAACCTGAATGCGGACCTGGTCGGCAAACACAGCCGCAAGAAGTCCGTCAGCCATGCCGAGAAAGCGCCGTCCGCCGAATCGAAGCAGAACGACGAAGACGACGGTGGAGGATTCCTCAAGCGCGTCAAGCGCACGGCGAAGGACTATTCCGAGTCCATCTTCTCCAGCGACGATGATGAACTCGGCCTGTTCGACATCGTCGCCAGCTCGATCAACATCTTCCAGGACCGCATCACGCGCAGCCGCATGGCGGGCGATCCGCCGGACGTGTTGATTTCGCCGAAGCTTTCGCACATCGGCATGCTGGACTTTCACCGCGCCCCGGAAGCGATAGCCGAGGGCGAGGAAGTGGCGAAGAAAGCGCTGCAGGAAATCCGCAGGTTGACCGGGCGCGAATGAAACCGGGGCCGCGCTGGCGACCCCGATTCCTGCCCGGCGAAGTGCCACTCGATCAGTAGGCCGGGCCGTCGCCGTACTCGAAGCCGACTTCGCCCGCCTGCTTGCGCACCGCATCGAAAAGCTGCCGGTCCAGCGAGTCGTCCATGCCGCCCGCTTCTTCGACCTTTGCTTCGATGAACGCGTCGCGTTCCCGGGCCAGCTCGACGATGCGCTCTTTGAGGTCATTGCGCTCCGACGCGAGCCGCTCGACATAGGCCCTTTGTTCGGCGGGTGCCATCGGTTTCAGCGCCTCAGGCAAGGCCTCCTCCTCGAGCGTGTCGAGGTCGACCGAGCCGCTCGCAACTGCGTCGACGAGTTCGGATTCCCCTGCGAGATTGGCACGACCGCCGGCGCCCGCATTGAACACCCCACGGCGCGCGAGAGACTCGACCGACGCTTCCGCGTGCAGCCGCTTGGTCGCAGCGAGCTTCTGCTCTGCCCGCTCCTTCGCCTCGCCGGTGCCGAAGTAAAGGCGAGTCGCATCGAGCTTTGCGGACAACCTGGCGATTTCCTCGTCGAACGGCGTCGTGAATGCCACCGCGCCGCCGGCCTGCTCGACCTGGAAGAAGCTGCCGCCGCCGAGACGGGCAATTTGCGTCCATGGATCGATCGTGGCGGGCATCGTTCCGCACTGAACGGTATTGACGACG
The DNA here is from genome assembly GCA_938003715.1 of uncultured Gammaproteobacteria bacterium. Taxonomy (GTDB): domain Bacteria; phylum Pseudomonadota; class Gammaproteobacteria; order Steroidobacterales; family Woeseiaceae; genus SZUA-117. The sequence goes on along the minus strand of CALKYK010000016.1, from coordinate 15,540 downwards.
ATGCCCTGCTCAAGCGCCGAGGCGACGATTTCCGGGTAGCGCATTTCGTTGTAGTCCATGTGCGGCGGCGCGTCTCCGACCAGGAACACGACCTTGTAGGCCTGATCGGCCTTTGACCAGGACATCCGGTGTACCGCGTCGTACAGCGCCTGGTTGACGCTTTCGGGTGCGTCGCCGCCGCCGTCCGCGCGAAAACCCATCAGGGTTGCGTGAATCGAGTCGAGGTCGGACGTCAGGTCGGTCACGCGGGTCACGTATGCATCTCCGCGGTCACGGTAAGCGACCAGGCCGATGCGGATCTCGGGCGTCGGCTGCGCCGAGGCCATCGTCGTGGCAATCGACCAGATCTTGTCCTTGGCGGTCTGGATCAGCCCGGACATGCTGCCGGTCGTGTCCAGCACGAACACGACATCGACGGCGGGTTTCCGTGGCTGCGCCGCCTGCGTCAGCGCCTGCACCGATCCGCTGCCGGCCTCGAGTTTCGGGTAGAAAGCGACGGCGCCAAGCGTCAGCATAAAAAGCACCGTGCCCAGTAGTTTCGTCTTCATGTTCACATTCCTTTCGTGATGTGGCCGACATCGCCGGCCGATGGATCCATTCAATGACGCATCAGCGTCGCCAGTGCCGCATCCGCCTGTCGTCGCGCCCGCTCGAAGGCGGCGTTGTCGGCAGGCCTTGCCGCCGAGGTCGAACCGATTCGAGGCGGTATCGCGACGAACAGGGCCTGGGTGAGGAACAGGCTCCAGGTCGCGAGAAACAGGCTGCCCGTCTGCCCTGCCGCCCAGGCGAATGCCGCCGCGCCGAGGGCGGTCAGTGCGAGATCGATCAGCGCGGACAGCGCGCTCGAGTAGAAGTACAGCGAGCGGACCAGCCAGATGATCGCTGCGTGAATCAGCAGGTACAGCGGCAAGGGCGGCGCAGCCCACCAGGTCGTAACTGCGGCAATTCCCCACACCGCGATCGTCGTGACCCGGCCGGTAGCCTCGTCACTCGATTTCAGCAGGTAAACGAGGTAGGCGAAGGCCAGCAGCGGTACCAGCAAACGCAGTACGCTCGTCGTGCCGACGAAAGGCATCAGTGCGGCAAACATAACGCTGGCCAACACTGCCAGGCCGAGCGCGAGCAGCGCTCCCTGCAGGAATCCCGGGCGCTTCATGACGGCTGCCTCGCTTCCTTTTCGTGCAGGAAGGCAATCTCCACTTCGTCGTCGCTCACCTGCACATTGCGATGGCAAAGCGCGTTCTCGTCGAACTCGCCATTACCGCGGCCGGGGCGGGACGCGAACAACTCGGCCTTCTGCTTCAGGCTTTCGAGTGTCGTGCCGTTTTCCCTGAGCCTTTGATTCGCATCGGCGATGAGTGCGTCCAGGTCGCCGATACGTCGCGCGAGGTGCTGGAGCATACGGCCGCATTCCAGCTTGCGCCGCACGAGTGTACGTGCCAGGTCGTCCTTGCCCGATGCAATGCAGAGATCGAGTTCGGACTCCGACTTGCCGGCCTCTGCCTCCAGATCCGCGGCCCGCGACTGCAGGTGCTTCTGTTCGCGCACATACCCGGCGACCTGTTTGCCGGTTGCCGCAAGATCGTCTTCCATGTCGCGAATCGCCTTTTTGAGGACCTGCTCCGGATCCTCGATCTGGTCGAGTACGACGTTGAAGTCGGCTTTGAATAGCCGGGCCACGCGATTGATAAGTGCCATGTCGTTGCCTCCGCGTCGTTTACGTCGAGGCATCCTACGGACGGTGCACCGCGGCAATAAGACATGCGTCGGTAAAAGTTCCCGGACAGGATTTACACGGCGTTTACACGGTGCGGCAGCGTCGCCTGCAAACCCTGCGCATGCGGCCCATCGAGCGGTAGCAAGCTTTTACAAAAACGTTACATGCGACGCCCCATCGCCGGCCTGCATGCTGGTAGCCTGTTGGCAGATGGGAAACAAGTTCAGCATCCTGATCGTCGAGGACGAGGCCGCGATTCGCGACGGCCTCGTCGACGTGCTCGTCTACCACGGGTATGAGGTGGCCACGGCGGCGACCGGGCCCGAGGGGCTCGACCGGGCGCTGTCAGGGCGCTACGACCTGATCCTGCTGGACATCATGCTGCCGGGCCTGGACGGCTACGCCATTTGCGAGCGGATTCGGGCCGAGGACCGCGACCAGCCGATCATCATGCTGACGGCGAAAAGCGGCGATGACGAAATCGTGCAGGGGCTGAAACTGGGTGCCGACGACTACGTCGCGAAGCCTTTTTCGATCCAGCAGCTCGTGCTGCGCATCGAGGCGGTGCTCCGGCGTTCGCAGGCCGGGATGCAGCAGGCCAGGGAAATTCGTCTCGGCAATCTCCTGATCGATACCGAGACCCTGTCGGGCCTGAACGGAGACACAACGGTGCAGTTCACGCGCCGCGAAATGGACGTGCTCTCGTACCTCGCGCGGCACAGTGACCGCCCGATTTCGAGGGAAGAATTGCTATTGAAAGTATGGGGTTATGGCAAAAACCTCGACATCGAGACAAGAACGGTCGACATTCATATCGCAAAGCTTAGGCGCAAGATCGAGGTCGACGCGAAGGCCCCGCAATTCCTGACCACCGTGCGTGGTGCCGGCTACCGGCTGCTGGTCGGAGGCTGACGGATGGTCGCCAACACGCTCGGCAAGGGATACAACCGGCGGCGCCTGGTGCTCCGCCTCGTGCTGCTGTTCGCTGCCCTTTCGATACCGACGGCGTTCCTCGTGCGGCACGCGTTCGACCAGCTCAAATGGGAGTCCTTCTACCAGTACCGCGTGCAGGCCGAAGCATTGACGGACCGCATCGGCGCCGAACTGAATCGTCGCCTCGCTGCCGCGGAGTCACGTTCGTTCGAGGCGTACTCGTTCCTGCAGGCCGATGCGCCTGCGAACGTGGCGCAGCGCTCGCCACTGTCGGCTTACCCGGTCCTCGACGATTTTCCGGGCGTGGTCGGCTACTTCCAGGTCGATTCAGCGGGCGTCTTCTCGACCCCGTTGCTTCCCGCGACGGAACAGGAGGCGCAGGCGGCGGGCATCGGTGCCGCGGAATGGCAGCAACGCCTTGAGCTGGCGGAAAACCTGCGAGCGATTCTTGCCGAGAACGCGCTGGTCAGGGACACAGCGCACGGCGGTCGCGCATCCGGAGCCACCGTTTCGAACGATATTCCGGACGAAACGGATCGCGCCGAAGAACGACTCGAAGCAATCCGGGAACCGGAGTCCGCAGCGGGTGACGTGGCGCTGTCGCCGCAGTCTCCGGTCACGGTCGGATTCGGTGCGGCGGACTCGTCCTACACTCAGCAGGTGTTCGATCGCCTCGTTGGCGCGAATGAAGCGCCCGCCCCGACCGATAGTGCGTCGGTCGGTAGCGAACCGGCGCGCCGGCAGAACGTCTACGGCCGCGTCGACGAACTGAAGCTCGACGACGCGCTGCAAAAGGAAACGGAGGATTTCGTTCGCCAGCGTCGTGCAACCGCGGCCGATTCCAAGGCGGAAGGTGCGGACTTCGACGCTCCCGCGGAGGAACAGGCACTGAGCGCCCCGCCAGCAAGCGCCGAGCCCCCTTTGCCACCTGCGGTTGCGGGTGTCCGCAGCGCCGCGATCACTGCGTTTGCAGGCACCGTCGACGGCTTCGACTTCAGCATGCTCGATAGCGGCCATTTCGTTCTGTTCCGCGACGTCTGGCGCGCCGACGAAAGATACGTCCAGGGACTGCTGCTCGAACCGGGCGAATTCACGACACAGACGATCGAATCGGCATACTACGCGACGACGCTGCCGTCGATGTCGACCCTGGTGCTCGGCTTCGGCGACGACATCATCGCTGTCATCGGCGATGCAGCGGGCGAATCGACGTCGAACAACGTCGGCGAGATGGGTGGCTCGCTGCTGCACCGGGCGAGCCTGGCGGCGCCCTTCGACCGGCTGCAGCTGATTTTCTCGATTACGACGCTGCCGCCCGGACCCGGCGCGACCGTCCTCGTTTGGACGTCGGTCGCCATTGCGCTCACGTTCCTGGTCGGTTTCATTGCCCTGTACCGGCTGGGTATCGGCCAGCTCCGGCTGGCGCGCCAGCAACAGGACTTCGTCTCGGCCGTCAGTCACGAACTGAAAACGCCGCTGACGTCGATTCGCATGTACGGCGAGATGCTCAAGGAGGGCTGGGTCGAGGAGTCCCGGCGCCGCCAGTATTACGAGTACATCCACGACGAGGCAGAGCGGCTGACGCGCCTGATCTCGAATGTGCTGCAACTAGCGCGCATCTCCCGCGAGGAACCGGTCTGCAGCACCCGCCCGGTATCTGTCGGTGAACTGCTCGACCAGGTCCGCTCGAAAATTGCAAGCCAGGTCGAGCGCGCAGGTTTCGAACTCGACTTCGATTGCGACGATGTGGTGCAGGGCGCCGAAGTCAGCGTGGACGACGACTGCTTTGCACAGATCGTCATCAACCTGGTGGACAATGCCATCAAGTTTTCGCGCGATGCCGAGCGCAAGGCGATCGAGATCACGGCGCGCCTGACCAGTGACGGTAACGTCGAGTTCACGGTGCGCGACTACGGGCCGGGCATTCCGAAGGACCAGTTGACGAAGATCTTCCGGCTGTTCTACCGCAGCGAGTCGGAGCTGACACGAGAAACGGTGGGCACCGGCATCGGTCTCGCCATCGTGCACCAGTTGATGCTGGCGATGAACGGCACGGTTGACGTGCTGAATACCGATCCCGGCGCCAGCTTCCGTCTTGTCTTCCCCGCCGACCGCCGAAGCTAGGGTCGTTCGACCATCGACGCCTGCAGGTCGAGCATGTTCTGCTGGCTCACTTCGATCAGGCCGCGCCGTGGCCGGTCGAGATCGATGATGATGAAGACGAGCATCACGATCAGCACGATCAATATGTAAGTAGCAAACGAGGTGCGGTGACCGGTGATGCCCGACGCATACCCGACCAGAACCCCTGTGAGTACGAAGGTCAGGTACAGGAGCATCAGGACGATCTCCGGCACATGTCGATCGAGCACCGCATCGCGGGCGGAAAACGCATCGATCGTCTCGTTCAGCGACTGCAGATAGAGATTGAGCGTTGCGCCGGGGCGTTCTTCCGCAGCCAGCACTGCGAGACGCCAGAGTTCGTTGGCAATGCGGTTGGACTCGGCGACCAGTTCGGCCCGCTCCTGCACCTGGTCCAGCGACACCGCGCTGGTCCGGAGCCGCGAATCCACGTAGTCGCGGAACAGTGCCAGCGAGTCATCGCGCACGGACTCGGGCAGGAGCTGTGCACGCAGGTAAGCCGTACCGATCGCGTTAGCCTCCTCGACGACGGCATTGCTGCGCGCATCGTAGCGCTGCAGCGCCAGTGAAAACGTGAAACCGAGCAGCAGGGCAAGCACGCCGAGCAGCGACGCCTGGATGGAATTGACCTGGGACCGACCGGCTTCGTCGACGTTGCGCTTTGCGGCCATTCCGGCGCGTGTGCCGAGTTCGATGCCGATGAGCATCGTCCCGAGCAGGATGACTGCGATCAGGACACTGTTTAATCCGTACATGAGTTCTGGCATATCGCTCAAAATGACCTCGGCGATGCTACGCGAGGCTCCTCAGGTGATCCACCATGCGACGCCGTGTTTCCTGGTCCGGCAGGCGCCCGAAACCCGCGCCGATATTGTCGACCGCATGCACGGGGTTCGCGGTCTCGGTCAATACGCAGTTGACAGCGGGGTGCGAAATGATGAACTTGAGCGAAAACTGCGCCCAGCTCTGACAGTCGAATTCGGCGGCCCACGCGGGCAACTCGTGTCCGCGTACAATCGAGAAGTACTGTCCGTTGATGAACGGCCGATTGATGGTCACGGCCACGCCCTTGTCCATCGCCATCGGCAGAACGCGCTCCTCGGCGTCGGTCTCGAGCGGCGAATAATTGACCTGCAGGAAGTCGACCGTGTCGGTTTCCATCAGTCCGATCATTGCGTCGTAGTATCGTCTATTGTGCCGTGCGACACCGATGCGTCGCGTGAGTCCTTCGTCCTTCCAGCGACGAAACAGGTCCCAGTTGGGCACGGCAAATTCGGGGTACGCCTGCATCAGGTCCAGCGATTCCTTGCCGGTGATCTCCAGGAGCCGCGCAGCACTGCGGCGCATCGTTTCGTCGTCCGCATCCATGAAATATGTGCCGAGGAACAGGTCGTCGCTTGCCTGGAGCCCCGCTCCGGCCGATGCGACGACGAAACGGCTCGACCCGGAGCAATCGACGTACGCGCCGCCATGCTCGAGCAGGATATCGAGCAGTCGCGTCGACGTTGGCACGTCTCCCTCGCGAAACGCGTTGGAGTTGCCGAGGCCGATGACGGGCAGGGATTCGTCCGAGCCGGGAAGATTTCGCCTGTGCATCGCCGCCCGAGCCGTCGAAGGCATTACCGAAGCTGTCGCCGCGGCGGCGCTCAGTTGCAGGAATCGTCTGCGGTCCAACACGACACCTCCTATCGCATTCGACGACGCGCGTGCAAACTGCACGTCAACGGAATCGCCGGTAGTATTGGCGCCCGATGATAGAGAATAGCGGACCGCAAACGCAAAGCCGGCTGTATTCCACACTGGCCTGTGCAGGAGCACTGCCGTTCGTTGCCTGTGCGCTTGCCGCATTAGCGCAGGTGGAGGCTTTTCCTTTGCTCGGTACGCCGCTGCACGTGTCGACGACCTACGGTCTCGTCATTGCTTCGTTCATGTCCGGCGCGCTGTGGGGTTATCGAGTCGCAGGTCGCGAAGCGATGCCGGCGTGGCTGTTCACCACAAGCAATGTTTTGGCGCTCACCTGCTGGTTCGGCTTCCTGCTGGTGTCACCGAAGGCTTATCTGCTCATATTGTCTGCGGTGTTCGTGATTCTGCTCTTCATCGATTCGCGGTTACGCAGAGCCGGCATGCTCGACGCAAGTTACCTGTCCGTTCGTCGAGGCGTAACGCTCACCGTGCTGGCCTCGCTCGGTACGCAGTTCATCGCGACGTGAGCCGGATTGCGATCATCGGGGCCGGCCTGTCAGGACTGGTCGCGGCGGGCCGTCTGCGAGCTGTTGCCGAAGTCGTCGTCCTCGAGAAATCCCGCGGCGTCGGCGGCAGGATGGCGACACGCTATGCCGATCCGTTCCGCTTCGATCACGGCGCCCAGTTCTTTACCGCCCGCAACGGGCCTTTCCGGCGATTTCTCGAACCGCTGGTCACGGCCGGTGTCGTGGCCCGCTGGGATGCCCGGTTTGTCGACATCGACAGGAACGAATGCGTGAGTCAGCGAACCTGGGGACCCGGCTACCCGCACCACGTCGGTGTGCCCGGCATGAATGCCGTTGGCCAGCACCTGGCAAAGGGCCTCGACGTACACCTGCACACGGAAATCGGGCGGATAGAGCGTGACGGCGCGACATGGGCGATGCGAACGTCGGACGGCCGGCGATTCGACGGCTTCGACTGGATCATCCTGGCGCTGCCCGCGGCGCAGGCTGCAGAGCTGGCGCCGCCCGGGTTCGCGCATGCGACGGCACTGGGCGAGGTTCGCATGCGCGGCTGCTTCGCGCTGATGCTCGGATTCGAACACGCGCCGCTGCTCGCCTGGGATGCCGCTCATGTGCGGGATTCCGACCTGAGCTGGGTCTCCGTCAACAGCAGCAAGCCCGGGCGAAGCGCTCACCCGGCACTCGTCGTGCACTCCAGCAACGCCTACGCCGAGGCCAACCTCGACCTCGACGCGGAAGCCGTACGCCAGCACATGCTGGACGAGCTTCACGCCGTAACAGGCATCGACGCGTCGTCAGCCGGATTTTCGGCCCTGCATCGCTGGCGCTACGCAAACATCGACCGGCAGCAAGGGGATCCGCTGCTGCTCGATCCTCAGATGCGTATTGCCTGCTGCGGCGACTGGTGCATCCGCGGCCGTGTGGAAAGCGCGTTTCGCAGCGGCGCGGCGACGGCAGATGCCGTGGCGTCACTCTTGTAAACCCGGACGATCATCAGCCACGTCTCCCGCTATGGCCGCGGCCACTTCGGCGCCAAGGATGCCGTAGCTCTGCTCCGACGGGTGGTAGCCGTCCGCGGCGAACTTTTCCGGCCGTGGATCGAAGCGGACCGGCACATACAGGACGTGGTCGTACTCGGCGCAAACCGCTTCGGCCGAAGCATCAAGCGTCCGGGCCCGCGTCCCGAGCACGGCCCGCAGCGGCTGCGGCAGGAGCGGGAAACCGCCGAGCGGCGGCAGCCCGACGAAAACAATTCGCGCATCCGCCGAGTGAGCATGCAGACCTTCGAAGAGTAACCGCAGATTCGCTTCCCATCGGCGCGTGCGGGTCAGGGACGTCACGTCGTTGACGCCGAGTGACAGCAGGAACACGTCGACCGGCTCTTCGGGCAGCATCGGCAGCTGCTCGTCAATAATGTGATTCGAATTCGCGCCGCTCCGCCCGATCGCCGACCAGGCAATCCTGCAGTGCAGAATCCGGGCCAGGTTCAGTGCAGTACGACCGACCAGAGCGGTCTCCATCGTGGACGCACCGACGCCGGCAATAATCGAGTCGCCGACGCCGAGCAATCGCATGGTCCGGCCCGTCCCCGTCTCGCCGCTCCAGGGCGTTGCCGCCGCCGCGTAGCGCGGCGCCGTGCGCCGGACGTACAGCGCCTGCGGGATCAGGAACGGCAGGCTGCCCCAGAACAGGAGTTTGCGCATCCGCGTATAGTAGCGGCGTGTTCGCAACGAATCTGCGGCCGGAAAAGAATCGTTACAAAACCAATGACCACGAATCGCTGCGCGGCGACGATCAAGGTCGTGATCGCCCTTTTCGCACCGCTCGTGTATGCGCACACAATCCGCCGCCGAAACCGCAATGCAATTCGATCGCCACGTTCAAAAGCGGGTTCCGCATTTCGGACAGGTCAAAGATTTGCCCGTTTGCGACGTCTCCTCGCGAATCAACATTTGCGCGACATCCTTGCGCAGGCCGAGCTCCCCGGCCGTCGATTCCAGCTCCGTCATTTCGCGCCGAGTGATCCGGCCGTCGACGAGAGACTCCTTGATGTACATCTGGTACTCGCTGCGCCGCTTCTGCAGCTCCTGTGAGAAACCGGAAGCCAGGATGCCGGCAGGCAACGCGACCATGCCGACGCCGGCCACCGTGATGACGAGCCCAAACACCTTGCCCCACAGGGTGATCGGCACGACGTCGCCGTAGCCGACCGTGGTGAGAGTAACTGCCGCCCACCACATCGCGTGCGGGATACTCTGGAACGCGTTGGGCTGTGCATCACGTTCGATGATGTAGATGCCGCTTGCCGCCATGATGATGATGATCAGCATGACGAACAGTGACGACGCCACCGTCGCCGCCTCGTTGCGCATGACTGTCAGCATCAGGTCCATCGACGTCGAATGCCTCGCGAGCTTGAATACACGGAGCAGTCGAAGCGCACGCAGGAAACGCGTATCGATGTTCATGAACATACCGAGATAGAAAGGCAGGATAGCCAGCAGGTCGACAATCATCATCGGCGTCAGCGCGTAGCGAAGCCGCCCGCGCAGGCCGCGATACTGCTGAGATTCGGTCACTGACCAGAGCCGTGCCAGGTACTCGACCGTGAAGACCGCAACGGACAGTATTTCGAACCAGAGGAACCATGTCCGGTATACGGCTTCAATGCTTCGCACCGACTCGAGCATGACGGCCGTGACGTTGGCGATGATCAGCAGCATCAGCAGGACGTTGATGATGCGCCCGGTCTCGCGATCGTGCGCATCGAGTACCCGGTAAGTTCGGAGCCTGAAGGATTCGGCGATCATGTGTGACGGCCCGGCGCGGCATGTGCTGACAGGTGCCGCAGAGCATAGCGCGATTGCAGGCAATAGTTGCTACGTAGTATGCACAGGCTGTCAAATCAGGCCGGGCGATGCGGCCATCGCTGCTATACTGCCGACGTATCCCGACAACGACCGCTCACGGTCCACAACAAGAAAAGGGTGTCCGATGAAAAAATACCTGACGCTCCTGGCCGGCATCGCGACGCTGGGTCTCACGGTGCCAAGCATCGCCGATGAAGACGACCACAAACGCAAGGGCCTGAACGAGCACGCGAAACACGAGCTGGTCGATGCCGGTGTCACGAAATACGTCGACAGGTTCTGGCCCGCCGTGTCTCAGGATGTCGGTGACGGCTGGATCAAGCACACCTATGCGCCCAACCCGTTCGAGGGTCCGATCTGCATCGCGGGCACGCCGTACTCTGTGTTCACGAAAGTGCGCAACCCGAAAAAGCTGATGATCTTCCTGCAGGGTGGCGGCGCGTGCTGGCAGGACTTCTATTTCTGCAACGTCGTCGTCGAGACCTTCGGCCAGCAGGCCCCGCCACCGCCGGTCGGTATCTGGGCCGAGGGCGTGGATGCGGTGCTCGGCCCGGTCGACAACCCGCTCGACGATTACTCGGTGGTATTCCTGCCCTACTGCGACGGGTCGGTGTTCTCCGGCGACAACGTGGTGCCCGATCCAAACTGGCAGGCATTCATCGAACAACAGTTGAACCTGCCACCGGGGTCCGGACCGCCGGTGCGCTTCCACCGCGGCCTGCAGAACGCGACTGCCGGCATAGACGTGGCGAAAGCCATGTTCCCGAAAGCGAAGAAGATCGTCGTCGCGGGGTCGAGCGCCGGCGGCGTGGGCGCTTCCGGATTTGCACCGTTCCTGGCGCGAATGGCATTCGGTGACAAGCGCAAGCTTGGTGTCATCAATGATGCCGGCCCGGTTGCCATAAACCTGCTGGACGTCAACGGCATTGCGGCGCGGGCGATGGACTGGCAGTTCGGCCAGTTCTACCCGGCAAGCTGCGCGGCCTGCGATGCCTTCACCGGACAGGGTACGGCGATCATCAAGTGGCGCCTCGACAACGACAGCACGATTCGTGAGGCGTTTTACTCGACCGACGGCGACACGACGAACCGCTTCTTCCTCGGCGTGCCGACCCAGCAGATGTACCGGCAGCTGATCGTGTCGGAGCACGGCAAGCTGAACGACGCGCATCCCGGCCGCTACAAGCGCTTCATTCGCAGCGGCGACGATGACCACATCGCCCTGCAGGGGCCGACCTTCTACCTGAACACGGCGAACGGGCTGCCGCTGAACGAGTGGATCGAGGACTTCCTGCGCTTTAATGGCAACGAGGGACACGACGACGACGAACATGATCACCACGACGAGGACGATGACGACGATCACGATCATGATGAACGTGAACGTCCACCGAAAGGATGGGTCGACATTGTCGAGGATTTCGTGCCGGTACCGGTGCCGGCCACGTAATCAGCACGGACTTCGCGGTTGAACCGCGATACTCCGAGGACCGGCTCAGTGCCAAAAAAAGGCCCCCTCCGGCGAACCGGAGGGGGCCGATTTTTCGCTGACTAACGCTGTTATTAGTCGCGCGAAAGGAACAGCCGCAGCACGTACCAGAGCATCAGCGCGATCGATGCAAAGAGTTCCAGTGCCCCGGCGATGTAGCGGTCATCCGGATAGGTCTTGATGATCTTGCCGGTGTCATAAAGGATCGACGCGCCGGCAAGCGCAATCATGGCCATCGAGAAGTAGGTCCCCAGGTGGAAGCCGATCAGCGTACCCATGACGATCGTGCCGAGCGCGATCACCGCGCCCCACATCAGGAAGCTCTTCAGGAACGAGAAATCGCGTCCGCTCAGGACGGCGACCATGGTGAGACCAATGAACGCGAGCAGCGTGATGCCAACCGCGTACTCGATGATTTCCGGGCCGACCATCATCGCGATGTAGAACATCGGGACGAAAATGATCGCCTCGGCAATTACGAACCCGGCCAGCGCCATGTACTGGCTGGCTTTCGATTCGACCTTGTGCGCGACGTGGCTCGCGATCCACGACACGATGATGAACGCGCCGAGTACGGCCATCCACGATTTCTCGAGCATGAAGATGGCCATTTGCTCGGCATACGGCGTCTGGAACAACGCGTATTCGAGGGCGGCGAAGCCGACGATGGCACCGAGCAGGTGCATGTAAACGCGGGCGACGAACTGCTGGCGGCTGGTGGACGCAAATGCAGGTTCCTGCACGACGTCCGCGACGAGATCCTGGTCACTCATGATAGGCACCTCCCTGCGCAATGACCGGCACAGATTAGGCGTTCGGTGACGCAGCGAGCGTGCCTCGCGTCTCAATTGCCGGTTAACTTAATGCAATTGCCGGGACCGGTGTCACAGAAAACCCAATTACTCGTTTATTGCCCGCAGCAGCGCCGCGTTCTCCGGCACGTCCTTGAACACGTCCCACTCGAGAAAATACCCCTCCGGGTCGTAGGCGACGAAGGCCCGGTACCGGGTGTCGTCGTTGATTTCCGTCGAGCGCATCTCGATCGCCGGGTGGCCGCTGGCGTATTCGTACCAGCCGTCGATGTCGGCGGTGATCAGCGACAGCGTCACCGCTTTTTCCTCGGTGAAGTTGTGCCTACCGCGCTGCTCGCCGACCCGGCCGACGTAGCCGGTCGCCCCGATCGGGCAGATCTTGGCCCAGCCCTGGTCGACGATCAGGCCCATGCCCATCACCTCTTCGTAGAAGCGCTGGATGCCTTCCATGTCCTGGTAATAGAACCAGACGACCGTCGCCTTGAATCCGAGCCCCTCCGGTACGCGCGAATTCGGGTCGGCGTACAGCGTCGGGGTCGCATCCAGAACCGGGATGAAGCGTTCGTTTTCCGGGTGCGGATTGAAGCGCTCGAACTCCAGGAAGTAGCCTTCCGGATCGATCGCGACGAATCCGTCGTGCGCGCTGCCCTCCCGGGGCGTGTAGTCGGTCGAGCGCATCGCGACGTCCTGGGTGCCGATGTAGTCCCACCACTCGTCGAGCTGGTCCGTGACGATGGCGATCGCGGTCGTTTTCGGCTCGTCCGCCGAATGCATGCCGACGGTGTGATCGACCAGCGTGATAAAGGACTGCGGCGCCACCTGCATGATCTTGGCGAACCCGTAGTCCGCGGCGATGCGAAAGCCCATGATCTCGTTATAAAAGCGTGTGGCTTCGTCGACGTCTTCGTAATAGAAGAACACGTTGCTCGCTGTCGTGCCGAACGCGCTCATCGGATCGACGGATGCGGGTGGCTTGCTGCCCCCTGGCCCGCAGGCCGAAAACAGCAGCAGGCTGAGCGCAGTGACGACGATCTTCCCTCTTTCCATGCGTAACCTCGTTGTTATTGATCGGCACCCGCCTCGGGTTCACCGATGTCTTCGTTCCACAGCGACGGGTTCGTCGCGATAAACGCGCGCATCAGTTCGACGCAGGTCGGGTCGTCCGCAACGTCGACCGCCACGCCGCGCGAACGCAGGTAGTCCTCCGGCCCGCGAAAAGTGCGGTTCTCGCCGACGACGACGCGCGGAATGCCGTACAACAGTATCGCACCCGAACACATGTCGCAGGGCGACAGCGTCGAATACAGGGTCGCCCGCCGGTAATCGGCCACCGGCAGCCGCCCGGCCTGCTCGAGACAGTGCATTTCGGCATGCAGCACCACGCTGTCCTGCTGGACGCGGCGATTGTGGCCGCGTCCGACAATTTCCCCGTCGACGACGAGTACCGAGCCGATCGGTACGCCGCCGGCATCGCGCCCTTTGCGCGCCTCTTCGATTGCGGCCTCGAGGTACCTGTCCATTGCATCCGTTCCGGCGTAGTCGTCCGAGCCTACATTGTCTATAGTCCCGGCGTCATGCACATCGACCCTGCCCTGCCCGCATTCGTCGCCGCAATCCTGGCCATCCTCGTCGTCGGCTTCCTGATGAAGGGCCTGCGCCAGCCGCAGCTCGTCGGCTACCTCGTTGCCGGGCTGATCATCGGGCCGCACGGTCTCGGCGTGCTCGAAGACCCCGACCTGATAGGCCGCATCGGCGGCATGGGCCTGATCGTGCTGCTGTTTTTCATCGGCATGGAGGCGTCGCCGCATGCCCTCCTCTCGCGCTGGCGCCTCGCCATATTCGGCGTGGCTCTGCAGGTGCTGTTCACGATCGGCTTGGTCTGGACGATCGGCTGGTTTTACGCCTGGTCCTGGGCACAGGTCCTTCTGCTCGGTTTCGTCATTGCCCTTAGCAGCACCGCCGTGGTGCTGCAGCTGCTGAAGGACTGGAACGAGCTGGACACGCAGACCGGGCAGAACGTGCTGGTCGTGCTGCTGGCCCAGGACATGGCACTGGTGCCGATGATCATTGCGATCAACGTGATGGGCGGCGGAGTAGTCACCGGCGCAGAGCTGCTCGCGCAGCTGGCCGGCGCCGTCGTACTGATCGGCATCGCCGCCTGGGTTTTCACCCGCAAGCACGTCAAGCTGCCGTTCAGCGCCTACCTGCGCGCGGACCACGAGCTGCAGGTTTTCGCGGCACTCATTTTCTGTTTCGGCCTGTCGCTGATCTCCGGCGTGCTCGGGCTATCCACCGCGCTCGGTGCGTTCGTTGCGGGCCTGGTCGTCAGTTCGGCGCGCGCCACCGACTGGGTGCATCGCAGCCTCGACCCGTTCCGCGTCGTCTTCGTCGCGGTGTTTTTCGTTTCCGTCGGCATGCTGATCGACCTGGACTACGTGCGCGACAACCTGGGCCTCCTCGGACTGCTCGTCGTCGTCATCCTGGTGGTCAACACGCTTCTGAACGCCGGCGTGCTGCGCCTGCTCGGCTCGTCGTGGCGCCGTGCCGGATTCGCCGGCGCGCTCCTGTCCCAGGTCGGGGAATTCAGCTTCATCCTGGCCGCGATCGCGCACACGTCGACGCTGGTCGACGACGAAGCCTACCGCCTGATTGTCGCGGTCATCGCGCTCAGCCTGATGCTGAGCCCGCCGTGGATCGCTTTTTGCAAGGTCGCGCTGGGGCACCCGGAAGGTCAGCCGGACCGCGAACGGCTCCCGTAGCGACCCCGCGAGGCGCCGCCGCAGCACGCGGCAACCCTAAAGAATCCGCCGTTTTTGTCGATATCCGTTGAGTGCCTGCGGGCGCTCGGGGCCGGTCCGACCACGCCGGGCGGGCGTGCGTGCGGCACGGATAACCGGTACTGGCAAGAGTCGACCCATTGTTGAAATCCGACCGCATCGGACTCGTCACCATCCTCGCGTCGCTCGTGGCGATCGCGGTGATCGTGTCGCTGATATTCGTCTACCAGCGCGACGACCGGATCGCCGACATCCGCACCCAGGGCGTCAGCCTGGCGCGTGTGCTGTCCGGCGTCGAATACCGGCAGCGCGTGCCGGGCGGCGGCCAGCACGGGCTCCTCCAAGTGGTCAGGCTGAGCGGCGCCCGTGGCGACCTCGCCTACATCGGCATCGTGCAGGCCGACGGCGATCCTGTCCACGAGTCGACGACGGGCAGCTTCCTGTTGCCGGAGCCGGCTCTGCCTGCCGAACCGTCGGCGTGGGTGGGGGAAAAGCAGCTGGCGCTGCCCGGCGACAGTCGCAGGGTGATCGAGTCCGACGCACCTCCCTTCAACGCCGGCGAGCGGCAGGGATTTGTCCGGCGCGGCTAC
>CALKYK010000015.1 GCA_938003715.1 uncultured Gammaproteobacteria bacterium | reverse complement strand
TAACCGCGGTAGCTGACCGAGACCGGATCGACCCACTCGCCGCGGAGCTGCCGCAGGTCGTCGCCGCCGAGGAAGCCGCCCGCGTCGGCGACCGCGGTCACGATACGCCGCGCCGTTTCGCCACTGTAGAAACTTTCGCGGCCGCCTTCGGCAAGCCGGCGATAGCTGTCGGCGAGGTCGGGGTTGGCGAAGACCTCGCCCGCACGCGGCGGCCTGCCGCCGGGCGCAAACGTCCGGTACAGTTCCGCGAACCAGTCGTCGGGCAGGTCTGACGACTTCAGGTCGTCGAGCGCCGCGGCCCAAAGCGCCGCGTCGACCTCGGTGACCGGGATACCCTCGCTCGCGTAGCGGATCGCAGGCTCGAGCAGTTCCGCCATCGGCAGCTTGCCGAATCGCTCGTGCAGTGCGTACCAGCCGTCGACCGCGCCGGGTACGCTGACCGACAGCGGCCCGAACAGCGGGATGCGTTCGGCGTCGCCCAGCGCTTCGCGCAGCGCCGTATAGCTCAGGCCACGAGGCGAACGACCACTGCCGTTGTAACCGTGCAGCTTGCCCTCCTCCGGATCCCAGACGATCGCGAAAAGGTCACCGCCGATGCCGCACATGTGCGGTTCGACGAGCGCAAGCATCGCGTTGGCGGCGATTGCCGCGTCGACGGCGCTGCCACCCTTTTTCATGATGTCGACTGCGACCGACGACGCGATCGGGTGTGACGTTGCGGCCATGCCGTTCCTGCCGAGCACCGGGCTGCGGCTGGCAAAAACGTCGCCGGTATAGCGCTGACCGCCAACCGTGTCGGCGAGTGCGGCACCGCCGCAAAATGCGAGCATCACTGCCGCGCAAAGGATTCGCCTGGACTGGGTCATTGCAACCGACCTGTTACTTTGTTTCGTCCGGCAAACATAAGCCACAGCCCCGATCCTGACAAACCCCGGCCGCTGGCGGTAAGCTGGCAGGCAGCTGCCATGACGCCTGCCCTTAAATTCGTTGCTGCCGTGACCGTTGCCGCATCGCTAGCGGTGGCCTGCCCGGCTTCGGCGCAGAACGACGTTTCGGCGAGAAAAACCGTCAAGGCTGTGAAAACGGACGTCGCACCGGTGCTCGACGGCGAACTGGATGACTGGGCCTGGATGACCGCGGCCATCGTCGATGACCTGCACGTCGTTTCGCCGGACGAAGGTGCGAAGCCGACCGAGCGTTCGCGTTTCTACGTGACCTACGGTGACGATGCGCTTTACGTTGCGGCGGAGTTTTTCGACTCCGAACCCGACGGTATCGTGGCCAACGTGCTGCGCCAGGGCGATTACTCGCCCGGCGACGACGGCGTCATGCTGATCCTCGATCCGTTCAACCAGGGACGCAGCGGCTACGCGTTCTACCTGATGGCGAATGCCGTTCGCGCCCAGGCCCTGTACAAGAACGTGACCGAAGAAAACTGGAACTGGGACGGTATCTGGCATGCCGCGACGAAGCGTACCGCTGAAGGCTGGAACGCCGAGATCGAGATCCCGTTCAAGACCCTGTCGTTCGACCCGTCGAACCAGACCTGGGGCATCAATTTCTCGCGCTACATCGGCCGTCGCACCGAAGAGATCGGCTGGGTTTCGCACAATCGCAAGCAGAACCCGGCGGCGGCGGGCGAGATCATCGGACTGCGCGGGCTTCAACAGGGCCTGGGCATCGACGTCGTGCCGGCCGTGGTCGTCACCGAGCAAAAGGACTTCGCCACCGGCGTCAGCCGCTTGAGCACAGAGCCGTCGCTGGACGTGACCTGGAAGCCGACCCCGGCCCTGACGGCCGCACTGACGCTGAACACCGATTTCTCGGGCACCAGCGCGGACCAGCGGCAGATCAACCTGACCCGCTTCGACGTGTTCTTCCCGGAGAAGCGCAAGTTTTTCCTGCAGGACATGGACATCTTCGAATTCGGCCGCATCGGCACCGACGGTGAGGGCGGCGGCGGTGGCGGTGAAACCGCGTTCCGCGAATCGGGCCGGCCGTTCTTCTCGCGCCGCATCGGCCTGTCGGCGGGCGGCGAGACGATCGACATCGAGGGCGGGCTCAAACTGACCGGTCGCGTGGGCGACGTCGACTACGGCGTGCTCGGCATGCGCCAGGCCGCGTTCGGCGGGGTCGATGCGCAGACCCTGTTCGTGGGACGCGTGTCGCTGAACGTACTGGAAGAGTCCGCAATCGGCGTCATCGGCACCTATGGCGATCCGCTGTCGAACGTCGACAACTCGCTCGTTGGCGTCGACTTCCGTTACCTGAACACGCGGCTCCGCAACGGCAAGACGCTGGAGGGTGCCGCCTGGTACCAGCAAAGCGACACGCCCGGCCTCGACGGCGACGACGCGGCCTTCGGCTTCAGCCTCAAAGCGCCGAACTCGGCAGGCTGGAACGGTGAGCTCGGCTTTCGCGAGGTACAGCGCAACTTCAATCCCGCGCTCGGTTTCGTCAACCAGGCCGACGTGCAGAGCATTTACGGCACCGTGGCGCATACCTGGCGACGCGACTGGCGCCATGTACGTTCCGTCACGTCGGGCGTCTCCGGCAGGCGGGTGCAGACGATCGGCGGCGAACTCGACAACGAGGAGCTGCGATTCAACGTTGTCGACATCGTCAACCATACCGGCGACTCGCTGTCGGCCACCTACATGACGTTCGGCGAGCAGCTCGCGCAGCCGTTCGAGATCTCGGAAGGCGTATTCATCCCGGCCGGCCGCTACGACTGGAATCGCTACTGCGTGCGTGTCGGCACCGGCGAGCACCGGGCGGTATCGGTATTCGGCTGGGCGTGCGACGGCGACTTCTACGACGGCACGCGCCGCAGTACCGGACCGCGCGTCACCTGGCGGCCGAACAAGCACCTGGCGCTGCAGGCGTCCTACCAGGTCAACGACATCGACCTGCCGTACGGCTCATTCGTCACGCGCCAGGCCACGTTGCAGGCGGACCTCGCATTCACCAGCACCTGGTACTGGGAAAACCTGGTCCAGTACGACAACGTCTCGGACAGCCTGGGGATCAACAGCATCATGCGCTGGGTGCCGCTGGCGGGGCGCGAGCTGGTGCTGGTCGTCAATCGCGAATTCACGGACCCGCTGGAGCAGCGCGATTTCAACTCATCGTTCGGCGAGACCGCGATGAAGTTCCACTACACGTTTCGCTTCTGATCACTGCCCCGGAATCATGATGTGCGCAAACGCAGTGCCGGCGTACATCAGCCACGGCCTGACGAAGTTGCGCTGTTCGGGAATACCGACGTCGGCACCCGTGGCGAACGGCAGATAAACCACGGTCAGCGACAGCGCGTTGTCGAGATTCGGCCCGCGCAGGTTGTAGTTGACGACGCCCTGCGGCCACTCGAGCTCGCCGGCCTCGATTTCCTTGGCGATCTTCGCGTCCACGTCCGGCGCGGCCATGCCGGTTGCGGCGAGCGCGTACCAGCGCCGCGCGTAGGCGTCGTGCGCGCGCGGGTAGCACCAGATGTTGATGCCGGGCGTGTCCGGGTCGTCGGCGCGACAGTACATGCCGTTCGTGCCCTCGCGGAGGAACACCTGCCTGCCGTCTTCGAAGCGAACGACGGCGGCACCGGCGCGCAGCTCCTCCGGCAGCGCGAGCAGCGCCTGATCGACGAGACTCTCGTCGGCCGAGACCACCGGCGTCGCGGCGAGTACAAGCAATGGTGACAGCAGGTTTCGTAGTTTCATGTCAACGGTTCCATTCTTGCGCGGCGCCGCCGGCCAGGGGCGAATGTGTTTTCCGGTCAGTAGCGACAGGAAGCCGGCAGTAATTTGTCTTCGAAAGTTCCGTAGCAGCTCCAGGTCAGGACTCCGACGGATTCCTCGAACGGTTCCAGGACGATTCGACCGCCGCCTGCCACGTCGTCGACGTACTGGATGACGATCTGTCCCACCTCGGGTTCGACCGTTATCGACCAGACATACTCGCCCGCGTCCTGCAGTACCGACATTTCGAGCGCGGCAGCTGCATCCGGCAACTGCCCATACTCCTCGTGATAGGCGGTGACTGCCGCCTTCACCGGCCCGGCCAGCGCGAGTCCGGTCGAAACCTGTGCACGAACCGTGTAGTCCTGGTAGGCGGGAATTGCAATTGCAGCGAGAATCCCCGCTGCCGCAACGCCGCCAAGACCACCGAAAATCTCCAGTGGATTATTTTCAAACGTGAGTTCGGCAACCAGCGTGGGATCACCCAGGCTGATGGTCAGGCCGATGCTGCCCTCGTCGGGCAGGCCGAGATCGTGCGGGGTCGGCATCGACCAGACGTCGATGTCCGCCTGTGCGAGATCGGACAGCACGTGCAGCATCTCTATATAAAAAGTGTACAGGCGCCGCGGCAGCTTGTGCGTCACGCCACTGGCGAGGAATATGGCGTGATCGCCCTCGACGCGCTGCCTGGCTTCGAGCCAGTCCTCGATCCTCGTGTCCGGTCCGAGGCGATGCCGGTCGATGAGCGGCTGCGGAACGGACGCCATGTACATGAAGTCGTCCTCGATCGTCCAGTAGACGTGATCCTGCTGGCGCGCCCCGATCTCTCCCAGCCAGCCCATATCGGCGATCACCTCGTCGCCGGCCATCGCGAATTCGTTCGGCAGGCCCCAGTGAAAATACGTTCTGCCGTTCAGCTCGCGCCGTTCAGGCGGTGCCGCGGTCTTTGCCCCGAGTCGCTCAAGTATGCTGTCCCAAAGCGCCGCGTCGCGAAGCCGGACGGCGAGGTAGTCGCCGGCGCCGTCGAAAATGAACAGGATTTCCGGGCCGACGGCGGCGAAAATTTCCTCCGGCGTGACGCCTGTCAGTTCTGCCATTTCCGCTTTGAGCGCTTGCCAATCGTCGGCATCTTCGAGTCCCACCAGCGCCAGGGTCGCAGCCTCGAGCCGCGCAAACTCTTCGGCGGTGGGGATCGACAACAGGAACAGGCCGTCGGGATCACCGACCGAGCGCGCGGTCAGCGCATTGGATACCTGCGGAATCAGGCCGCGCTCCGTGTCCGGATGGAGGTTCGCGACGAGCGCCATGCGCCCTTTGCCGTTCGCAACGCCGAGTCCGAAACCGACCGACGCCAGCTGCTCCATGCCGAGTTCGTTCAAGGTCTGCATGACTTGCAGCGGCACAAACATCTGCATCGGCTGCTGCGCCTGCTCGGCATCGATCCAGGCGAAAAACCCCTGCCCGCTCGAGTCGACCCGACTTTCCAGGTCACGCATCGGATGCGACGAATTCCTGTCCAGGTTGTCGACCATGTCCGCGAAGGACTCGCGATTCACGCCGGGCCCCACCGCGGCCAGCACACGTCCGTTTGCAGCGTCGAACTGCAGGAAAACCGGCATCGGCGCGCCGACGAGCTCGCCGATTCCCTGCGCATCAAGCCCGCCGCTTAGCGGCAGCCCCGCCTCGACGAGCGTCAGCTCCAGTGCTTCGGCGGAGTCGATGTCCAGGTGCGCGCCGATTATCGCGCCGGGCGCCGGAATAAAACGCGTCGCCACCTCGATCGGAGAACGCAGGTGCCTCGCGAGCAGCAGGACCTGCGAGTTCATATCCGGCGCCAGCAGCGGCAGGATATTTGTGTTGACTCCGTCGAGTATTTTTTGCACGGACTCCACATTCGCGCGGCTCCGCAGCGCCGGGTCGAGCACGTTGCCCTTGGGCATCGCAGTCAATCCGAACAGGTTAGGGATGCGCATGTAAGCCAGCGTGTCGTCTGGCAGGTGATCGCGCAGCCACGGGTCGTGGATCGGCATCGCGTCACGCCACATCTCGACGTTCGCAGCCGCGTCCTGGCGGCCCTCGTCCCGGTCACAGGCCGTGATGAGCGAAATGGCAAAAGCGGCCATCAGCAAGCGTCGCATCGTCGATCTCCGGGCGATTTCGATGACGAGATGTTACCGGTTAAGAAAGAGTGCCGCGAATCGAGGTGACGCAACGGATTGCGTGTGCCTGCCGTACTACTGGTAACCTTCGTCTGTCAGCCGCCGGCGGTACTCGCCGTATACCAGCCCCCATTGCCCAATTTCGCAACGTAATGACGCGACGATTTGATTCAGCGGCCGAACTTGCGCGCTCGATTATCGACGTGGTCGGCATGAACGTGGTGCTCGGCCTCCCGGTCGGTATCGGCAAGGCGATTCGCGTCGCGGACGCACTGTTCGAACGTGCCGCGACCGACACCGGTATGACGCTGACGATATTCACCGGGCTGACGCTCGAGACGCCGCGCGCCGGCAGCGACGTCGAGCGTCGCTTTCTCGAGCCGCTTGCAGAACGCCTGTACGGCGACTGGCCGACGCCGAAGTATGCGCAGGCCCTGCGCGACCGGGCGCTGCCGGATAATGTCACGGTGCGTGAGTTCTATCTGCGCCCGGGCGCTTACCTCGGCAATCCCTTTGTGCAACAAAACTACACCAGCATCAATTACAGCCAGGTCGTCGCCGAACTCGTCGCGCTCGGCGTGAACGTCATCGCGCAGCTCGTTTCGGCCGAGGACGACGCGAATGGGCGCTACAGCCTGTCTTCGAATCCGGAGATCACGCTGGACCTGCTGCCGCGCCTCGAGGACGCGCGCCGCAGCGGAGGTCGAGTGGCGATGGTCGGCGAGGTGAATCGCGAGCTGCCCTACATGCACGGCGACGCCGAGGTCGATGCGGAGCGCTTCGACTTCGTTCTCGACGATCCGGCCGGTGCCTACCCGCTGTTCCCGTTGCCGAACCGGCCGGTGCTGCCCGCCGACTTCGCGACCGGCATGCACGTCGCGAGCCTGGTCCGCGACGGCGGCACCTTGCAGGTCGGTATCGGCTCCCTCAGCGACGCTGTCGCACACTGCCTGAAACTGCGTCACGAGAATCCCGAAGTGTTTGCGAACGTACTCGAGAAGCTGCCGGGCGGCAGCCGTTCGGAGCGGCGGCGTGCACTGCCCGTCGAAACCGGTCCGTTTCGCGAGGGCCTGTTCGCCTCGACCGAGCTCCTGAGCGATGCCGTTTTCTCGTTGTACGAGAGCGGCATCGTGCGCCGCCCCGCCGACGATGACGACTCCGCCGTCATCCACGCCGGCTTTTTCATCGGCTCGTCGATGCTCTACGAGCGGCTGCGCAACCTCGGCAACAACGAGCGG
>CALKYK010000014.1 GCA_938003715.1 uncultured Gammaproteobacteria bacterium | reverse complement strand
GGATACAGCAGGGAACGCCCGCTCCAGGTCGTGCCGACCTATGACACAGGCGACATACACGAGACGGTCGCACTGGCGGTCAGTGCCATGTGGCGAGACGCACTCGGTGTCGAGGTCGAACTGGCGAAGAAGGAATGGCTGCAGTTTCTCGCTGATCGGCAGAACCGCAATTCCTGGCAGATCATGCGTTTTGCGTGGACCGGTGACTTCAATGACGCGATGACGTTTGCCGGGCTATTTACGTCGGACAGCCCGCAGAATTTGCCGGCATACCGCAATACTGCATACGACGATTTTCTGCAACGCGCCACAGGCGAAATGGACGCCACGGCCCGTGCTGCGCTGATGGCGCAGGCGGAATCCCTGCTTCTCGCTGAATATCCGATCGCGCCGCTTTATTTCTACGTCAACAAGCATCTCGTAGCGCCTAACGTGGGCGGCTTCGAGCCCAATGTCCTTGACCGGCACCCGAGCCGCTACCTTCGCTTGTCTCACTGACCCCCGGGTTGCCGGCATCCTTTGACCGATGAACGGTCAGGCCGCGACCTGCGGAAATTACTGATGGACATTTCTTGTATATGTGCTAATTTGGCACATATACAAAGTATCTAAGCGTCTTTCGTGAGCGAAACCCTCATCTTCAAAGCCTGCCGTCACCTGCTGCGGCCCGTCGTGCGACTGCTGCTAAGGCACGGGCTCACGTACCCGGCATTCGCAGAGATCGGCAAGGACGTGTACGTCGACGTCGCGCGCGCCGACTACGGCATACAGGGTCGGCCGACGAACAACTCGCGAGTGGCGATGCTGACCGGCCTCAGCCGGCGCGAAGTTGCCCGTGTCCGGGACCGGATTCTCGAAAGCGATGAGGGGACCGACACCCGGCACGGCAACCGGATATCGAAAGTGCTGACAGCATGGCACGTCGACCCGGAGTTCACGGATGCCGCAGGCAATCCGGCGGAGCTGCCGCCGGATGGCAAAGTCGGCAGCTTTGCAAGCCTGCTCGGCAAGTATGCAGGCGACATGCCGCACGGAGCCGTGCAGAAGGAAATGTTGCAGAAACACCTGATCGAAAAACGCCCTGACGGGAAACTGCGTGTCCTCGCTCGTGAGTACACGTATTCGACAGCAGATCCCGAAATCCTGCGCCAGATGAGCGTCGCGTTGCACGATCACGCGACGACACTGGAGCACAACCTGAATGATGAGCGACGGGGGCCGAAGCGATTCGAGGCCATGGCTGACAACAATCGCATCTCCCGTCGCGCTGCAGAACGCTTCATGCAACTCGTGGAAACGCGAGGCATGAATTTCTTAAACGAGATGGACACCTGGTTGTCGGAACAGGAAAACAATGCGACCAGCGACAGCGGCCGAAACGTCCGGCTTGGGGTTGGTGTGTATCTCATCTGTGAAGAGTTGGACGAGAGGCAAGGAAAATGAGAACGCAAGGCATTAAGTATTTCGGCGCGTTACTGGCTGCCCTGATTGCTGTTGCAGGCTGCGGAGGTTCCGGTGGAGGCGCGGGGTTCACAAGCCCGCCGCCGCCGCCACCGCCCGGTGGGGGCCCGACTGGCGGCATCACGCGCACCGGTGTCGCGCTTGCTGTCGGCCCGGTGACGAACTTCGGCAGCGTCGTGGTCAACGGGATCAGCTACGATACGTCCGCCGCGACATTCACCGTCGATGGCCAGGCCGCGACTCAGGCCGACCTCGCAGTCGGCGACGTCGTGGTGATTCGCGGAACGATCAACGACGACAATTCCAACGCTGTCGCGCAATCGGTCGAGTTCGATGACAACGTCGAGGGCCCGGTCAGCAGCGTGGACAGCGCTGCGGGTTCGTTCGTTGTCCTGGGTCAGACCGTGCTTGTTACGGCGGACACTTCTATCGACGACAGCTGTCCGGCGACGCTGGATCAACTCGTAAACGTACCGGCAGTCGAAGTATCCGGTTTGGTCGCGTCGGATGGCAGCATTTCTGCTACGCGGATCGAGTGCAAGTCGGTCGTGGGGGAACTCGAAGTGACCGGAACGGTGAGCAACCTCGGCGCCAGCACGTTCATGATCAATGCGCTGGTAGTCGACTATACGTCCGCTCCGGCCCTGCTCGAGGACTTTCCGTCCGGGAGCATCAGCGACGGGGATCCGGTGGAAGTCAAGGGCAACCTGCCGCTAGGCGCAAACGGCGAGTTGATCGCGACGCGGGTCGAGTTCAAGGGCAATCGCTTCGGCAACGACGAGGGCGATCACATCGAGATCGAGGGTTTCATTACACGATTCGTTTCAGCTCAGGATTTCGACGTGTCCGGTATACCGGTCACGACGATAACGGGTACCGTGTTCGAAGGTGGCGGTGCCGGCGACCTCGGGTTGAACGTCAAGGTAGAGGTCGAAGGCGAGTTCGACGCCAATGGCGTGCTCAATGCAACAAAGATCGAGATCAAGCGAGCCAAGGCCGTACGTGTAACAGCGCTGGTGGACTCCGTCGGCACCGATTCGCTGGTCATGCTTGGAATCACGATCACGACGGATGTCCTGACTCGCTTCGAAGACAAGAGCAGCCAGCAACGGGAACCGTTTACACTGAGCGATATCGCGGCCGGGGACTATCTGGAAGTTCGCGGGCAGGAAATGCCTGCCGGCAGCGGCGCAATCCTCGCGACGATTCTCGAGCGTGACGACGTTGACACGGAAACGATTCTGCAGGGGTTCGTCGATAGCGGTGGCGTATCGCGACCGACACTGACGATACTCGGCGTAACGATCGAAACCAACGCGCAGACGATATTCCGTGACGAGAACGACGCGGTCATATCCAATCCGGACGACTTTTGGTCGCGGGTGCAGGATGGCAGTCTCGTTAAAGCAAAAGGGATCGAAGTCACCGCACAGTCGATAACTGCAGAGGAAGTCGAGTTCGAGCTGGAGCTCTGAAACCGCTCAGCCGCAACAATGTTCAGGCCGGCATTTTGCCGGCCTTTTTTTATCCGAGACCCAAGCAACGCGGCCATTCCCTACGTTATGCTGTTGATCGGGAGATGAAAGGGGCGTTGCGATGAATCACGATTCCAGGGTGCGGCGGGCGTGCCTTGCATGCAGTGGCGTACTCATTCTGCTGGCGGGATGCGGCTCTCCCGCCTCGCTCGTTACCGGTGCCGAGACGGTCTACCTGAACGGCAACATCGTCACCGGGCTGCCGGGCGCCGCGCCTGATGCGGTCGCGGTCCGGGGCGGACGCATCATCTATGTCGGCTCCGCCGAAGGCGTCGTCTACCTGACAACGGATAATACTGAAATCGTCGATCTCGACGGCAACACGATGCTGCCCGGGCTGTACGACAACCACGCGCACGCCGGCGTCGAGCGCGGCGCGCTGATGGAGTGGGAAGGCGGGCTGATCTCGGAAGTGCCGGCGTGGGTGCGCGAGGCGCGTTCGATCTCGGATTTACAGGCGGCGCTGCAGCGCGAAGCGGCCGCGACGCCGCCGGGCGAGTGGATCGTCGGCGCGCTCAGCCGCGAGATCTGGCACAACGGCATCCTGCCCACCCGCGCCGGTCTCGACGTCGGCACGTCGGAGCATCCGGTGCTGCTGACGCGCGGACCGCACACCACGGTGCTGAACTCGAAGGCGCTGGAGCTCGCGGGCATCGATCGCAATACGACGTTTCCGGGCGGCGGTCACATCGGTCACGACGAAGACGGCGAGCCGAACGGACGGCTGTACGACTCTGCGCGTCGCCTGGTGGCCGGCGTTGCGCCGCAGGACAGTGACGCGCCGCGGAGTTACGAGGACGGCCTGGCCAACCTGCGCAGCCTTTTGCTGCAGTTTGCGAGCACCGGTGTGACCAGCGTAAACGTCGCGGGCGTCCGTCCCGACCAGCTGCGGCATTTCCAGGCGCTGTACGAACGCGAAGGAGATGCGCTGCCGCGGGCGACGCTGCAGATTCGCGTTCGGCCCGGTTTCGACGCCTACGACGATCTCGACGAAAGCGTCCGCGTTGCAATCGACGAGATCGAATCGGTGGGATTCGTCACAGGCTTCGGCGACGAGCGGCTCAATCTCGGCGCGATCAAGATGAGCATCGACGGCGGCCTGAGTGCGCCCGCGTACTGGTCGCTGGAAGGATACGAGGACCGGCCGGACTACACCGGTGCAATCCGCATCCCGGCCCAGGCTTTTTACCCGGTGGCGCGTCGCGCGCACGAACTCGGCTGGCAGCTCGGCATTCACACGATGGGCGACGGCGCGGTCGTCATGGTCGTCGACGAACTGGAAAAAATACTTACCGAGATGCCGCGCGAGAACCACCGGCATTATCTGCACCACGTCGCCGTCAAGCCGCCGCGGGCGACGATTGACACAATGGCCGCGCTCGGCATCGGCGTCGCGAGCCAGCCCGCGTTTACCGTCGGGCTCGGTGCGTTTGCCGTCGAATCGCTCGCCGGCGAGCGCGAGGCGACGATGACCCCGACCCGGTCGCTCATGGATGCCGGCGTCTGGGTCAGCTGGGGATCGGACGGCGCGCCGCACGGCCCGTCGGTGACCCTGTGGACCGGCATAACGCGCAAGGGCTGGGATGGTCGCGTATACGGAGTGGAGGAAGCGGTGGACCGCGCGACGGCGCTGCGCCTGCATACCTACTGGCCGGCGTTCCAGACTTTCGACGAGGACGATCTCGGCACGATCGAGGCCGGCAAGCTGGCCGACTTCACCATCGTCGGCGAGG
>CALKYK010000013.1 GCA_938003715.1 uncultured Gammaproteobacteria bacterium | reverse complement strand
TCCGGCGTTGTAGTACGTAACTACGATTCTTCCGACGGCCGTATTCGAATTTACGCCAATTCCGCGAAGATAAGTAAGCGCCGCCGGATCTCCAGTTTCACTGTGCCGACACGAGTCGACAATGATCCAGTGTCCTCCACCAATGTGGACCAAGCAACACTCGCCGTAGCCAGGACCAATTAGTGTCAGCTCTATTTCGTCCAGTCCAGGTGCATCCCCAAAATCTATTCCCATTTCAGAGCGTTTTCGATTGTCTCTGCATATTCGTTTGCTTCCCGGAAATCGCGTTTCGTCCAAGCGGGAATTCTACGGAAAATGATCTGAGATACTCGCTGCAACCCTCCATTGTCGAAGCGCTGATAACCAATCAGCCAATTGAATACTGCGCCTTCCTTGAGTAATTTTCGGTCGTCATCTGTTAAATCGTCCAGCGGAAATTCCGCTTCTTCCAGTGCAACGTCATGCTTTGAGGCCTTGTCAAACAATCGAGCATGGAAAGTATTGTTCGAAATGTTTGTAACATACCCTTCCCATTCTTGAAGCTTCTTGAATTGCCTTCTAATGGGCCTTGAAAGGAGTTTTGAGGGATTTGGCGCAAATAAAAATATGTCGCTGGGTAATTTAATGTTACTTAGAGGTTGTAGGTCACTGGATTGATTCAACTCATTGGCTGCGGATTCGCCATTAGCGATCCATTTTAATTTCTCTTTGTCATGGCTTGTGCTTCGATCCAATAACTTCAAATACTCGTCGTATACATTATTTGATTCAAGGGAATGCCTTGACTCGGTTGCAATCGCCTCGTCAATGCCCTGATCGAAATCAATTTGCGTAGTTGCGTGTTCAGATCCATTGGTCATTCGGCAAGACTCATTAGTTGATCGACAATTGATTCTGACTTCTCGATCGAGTTGTCCCAGTTCTTCTCGAGATCCCCAACTATTTCCGCATTTAGTTTTGTGAGGTCCGAAGTCGGGGCTTGATAATGATCGTTAACCTCAACAAAAACGCCGATAGCAATTTTGACGGACGGTTCTACTCGCACCTGAATTTTTCCGCCTGGACGGTCCGGGATGTCATTTTGGATCATTTTTAATGAGAGTAGTCCACCGTGCTTGTCGCGGTAGTCTTTTTGAGAAGGCTTGGCAGAACCCAGAATGTCACGACCCCAAGCGCCCCACGGTTCAAGCGGCGCTAACTTTAGTCCGATAGCATCTCTTATTTCGAAGTTTGGCACCGCAAAATGTACGCCAAGATTGATGCCCATTTTCGAGATCGGAGTCTCAGCAAGGGAGTTGAAGGTATTTACGACAAAATCCTTCAACTTTACAAACGGAGGCATTGCAGTCGTTGCTGTATAACGTTCCGGTTCGACCTTGACTTGAATACCACCGACTTCGAAGGCGGAGATTTCGCGATGTATGAACTCGACATTCGCGTTTTCGGCTTCGGTTTCTCCGACTATGTCTTTTCTGAGGAGCCAGTCGGGATTGAAAATTGGCGGATTGAAACTTCCAATCAACACGATTGTGACGCCGCTGATATCAGGCTTAATTCTCACGTTATTCCTCTATCGATCTGATAGAAATGTTTGCCGAATTGCTAGACAACGCTCTGTTGTTGGGGAATTTACAACGTGATTAACGCTCAGTGCATTGTCCCTTTTGTGCAATCTAAACGCAATCGAACCGTAAAGCTTTGCGACATATGTCAGAGGGACCATTGAGTCCCCTAATGCCCTCGAAATGCAATGCAATTCATGCTTACTGCCGTTCGAAATCGACAGCAACGTGGGCAGCAATTACCCGCGCCGCTCGAGAGCCGCCGGGCCGAAGAGCGAGTCCCGACCCGGCGACTGCGCAGCTTTACGCTACGGCGTCCGTGATCGCCGCGAAGGACTCCGCGTGACGCGCTGCCGTATCCACGTCGACCAGGGCCACCACGCGAACGGTGCCGGCACTCGATCCAGTGTACGGATCGACCAGGATATCGACGCCGGACCAGTAACCGAAGATGAAATTATCGAACTTTCCGAAGATCAGCGCCGACAGGTTGCTGCCGGAGCCTTTCGTCAGATCGCTCGGCACGTTGTTGCTTTCGAACACCGGGAACGCCAGCAGTTGATCGCGGGATTCCATTACGAACTTTCCGCTACCGGTATCGACGTTCAGCTTCTGTAACGCCGTAATTACCTGACTGTTGGTCAGGAACGCTGCGTCAGCAAGACTGACGTTGTCCTGAGCGACCTCATTAATCAGATCGACGCAGTCGTCACGGGTTAGGGCAGCGCCGTTCGTGCCGGCAGCGACAGAGCCGATGCCGGACACGTTGAGAATGCCCCGCGGCTCGTACTGCGTGGCCGTCGTGTCCGGATCGCCCTCGATCGCGACGCGGTCGATCTCGACAGCGATGGTCCGTGCCAGGTCGTCGCGAACGAATGACTCAACGTCCATTGCGGACTGCAACAGAAGTCGCCGGCTGTAGTCCGTGAACGCGCCGACCGTCGACGGTGACATCGTGACCTGATCGAAAGCCTGCTGGCTTTCGGTGATTGCCGCGTTTTCGGCGACCCAGTAGGTTGTCGACGCGCTGGTCTGCCTCGGAATCGCGATATTGCCCTGCAGCCCGGTGAGCGCTCGTGCGCCGGCCTGTTCAACGGCAACCGCATTGCGCAGCTTTTCGATGAACGACTCGGAAAGGAGCTCGGTAGCTACAGTGTGACCGCCGGCAGTAGCCGTGCCTTGCGTCAGGTCGCGCTTCAACTCCTGCCGACCCGGTGCGAACAGCACGTCGTCAGGCACCAGGATGCCTTGCGCCTCGCGTCCGTATTGCTTCTGAGCTGCGTCACTGCATTCGATCTCGAATCGAGCAGCATCGCGGTCGCGTGCCGAGGCGTTCGGCATTTGCGCCCGGATAGCGCGCACAATCGAAAACTGGTTGCGCTCGCGTCGTGTCAGGCCGATTTCGTTCGGGCCGCCCGGTTCAACGCAGCGCACGGTGCCGGAGCTGTTCGCGACGTTGTAGAGCAGCGCCTCTGCGAACTCAGCAGCCGTGCCGCCGTCAGCGATGTAGATGGTCGCGAGCTCGTGCTCGCCATATTCAGCGGCCAGCCGCCGGATCGCGTCGATGCGCTCCTTTTCGGCTGTCTGCCGACGGTTCATGCCGCCGGATACCGACGGCGAAGTGTCTTTCTGTTCCATGTTTGAAGATCCTCGATAGAATCCTGCGTTCGGGTCAGCGGGGACGGAAACGCAACTGCACTCGTACGGCAGCCAGCGGGTCGCCGTCAGCGTGTTGCCGCTCGTATCAAATTCAGCAATCAAGTAGCCGATGCTCAAGCTACGGATCACGCCGTTCTGAACATCGGCCAGGATTTCCCGACCGCGTGCAGAGCTTCCGAAGCGAATGTCAGCGCGGAGCCGCCCCGATTCGACGCGCGGATTCTCAGCGACGCCGACATTCAGTCGGGTGCCGTCGTGCGATTCGATGACGGGTAGCGGAAACCGCGACAAGTCAACAGCGTCCCGCGAGTGGGACAAGACCTCGACATAGTCGCCGCGATCGACTGGGTACTCGGTGCTCAGCGTTGCC
This sequence comes from uncultured Gammaproteobacteria bacterium, assembly GCA_938003715.1. Taxonomy (GTDB): domain Bacteria; phylum Pseudomonadota; class Gammaproteobacteria; order Steroidobacterales; family Woeseiaceae; genus SZUA-117. The sequence goes on along the minus strand of CALKYK010000013.1, from coordinate 10,004 downwards.
GGGATAATCTCGGCAGCGTCGTCACCGACCTCGAGCTGCAGGTTTCGATAAACTAGTTCAAGCATTACTGCCTCCCGTTTCACGCGCGCACAAAAAAACCGGCGCGCGCAGTTACAGCACCGCTACGGTGCCCTCACTACTCGCAACCGGTTCTTCGCTGGTTTCAGCCCGCGACGGGGTTTCGACTCTACAGCGTGCCGAGAAGCGTGCGGATTGACTTCGCCAGTAACCGGGCCGACCCCGGACCGAAGTATCGCGCTAATTACTTGGACAGCGATTGTCGCGGTATGCTGCATCAATTTCCAGCACTGTCCGCAATCGCCCCGCAAGCAGTGCGGAGGGCATCGGACAGTTCGCCTTCGATCTCGACTGCGTTCTTGCCGACAAGGTACGGGGCGATGCGTGCAGGCACGCCGATCAGGTTTTGCCGCCAGCCCGCCGTTACCCGTGACCAGGCTTCGCCGATCTGCTCGACGGGTACGAGACTGCCGTTCTTTGCCGCGAGTTCCAGCTCTTTGAGTTTCCGCTGCACCCGGAGCAGCTTCGCCCGTTCGTCCGCCGGCGTCAGCGTGTCGTCGGTCCCGTCCCGCAGGAATCGCAAGTAGCCCTGCGTCGACTGAACCAAGTCGAATCGGTTACGGCCTAGCTTGACCAGGATCCCCTTGCGGGCGAGCTGGCCGACCCTCGACGTAGTCAGGTCCAGCGCTTCGGCGACCTGCGCGGTGCTTGCGGTGATGCTCATGGTTGGCTCCAAAGAAAAGTGAAGTGAAAATGCGCGCTTAGTGTCTGGCGACAAACTGTGCTGCGCGAGACCCGTAAGCGTATGGCGGTATCAGGAAGTACCTGCACTGTCAGTGAGCCCGCTTGTCCGGCGCCGATCGGACACCATCCGCGGCCGCCTCGAATGCGCGAGCTGCCTGTTCGCGGCTGTAGCCGTGATTCAGCAACACGGCGAACATGCCGGCCGTTAGGCCTTGCATCACGTCGACCAGCGTAAATCCGGCCGCTTGATACTTTCGCGCCGCGATCACAATGTCCCGGCCGATATGTTCGGTCCGCTCCTCGGCTGTCGTTTCGTCTCGTGTGTTGCTCATGTCTCATGCTCCGTTGGCTTGCCGTGGCTTTCGGCCAGTCGTTGAAGATTCAGGCGGAATACGATTGCCGCAGCCGGGCCGGGCCAGCAGGTGCGGCGTGCTGTCTGGTGGGCGCATCGGGCGACGTTCGCGCCCGTCGAGTCGGGTTCGTCGTCAGGTGGGGAATTCCCCACCTGAGCCTTTTTCGCGTTGGCCTGCTCGTTCCGGGGCTTGTCGTCAACTGGGGAATTCCCCAGTTCAGACTTTGCCGAAACCTTCCGCTTGCTGGTGGCACTGGAGCCTACAAGGTCACGCAATCTTGCGATCCCACATGGCAGATCTAAGAAGGTCCCTCGTGATCGGGGCAATGCGATTCCTTTTTTCGCCCTGACTGCCCCGATAGTCGGGGCAATGGGCATAGGGGTTCCCCCGTGATCGGGGCAATTTGACCCGATGGTTGGGGCAACTTGCCCCGATAATCGGGGCACCGATTCTAATTTTCGTCGCATTGTTTCCAGTCTCCCGGCGGTGCAGCGGTTGGTTGCAAGTCGTGTTTGCCCTTGCAGTCGTCAATAGCAAAAAAAGAAAGCGCAAACAGGGAGCAGCGATTGCGGCCGCCTTGGCGCGTTCGAATCAGGAAGCCTGTTCGTTCGAGTTCGGCCAGGGCGCGGGCGAGTGTCTGCTTTGAGCGCCAACCGCGCCGCTGCATCACTTTGAAAGTGACACACAAATCGCCGTTATTGATCCGGTTGTACTGCGCGAGACAGTCACACAGCAATTTCGTCGCAATTGGCGAAAGAGCTGCAAACTTTTCATGTCTGACGACCTTGTCGGGGATCGCCACGAATGTGCCACTCTCCCTGCGACCCTTCGCTTTGGATAAGCGAGACATCAGTCCATGCCGAACAGCCGCCGAATAAACTCCAGCGCACGACGCCACGCAGGTACACTGCGACAACGGGCGCAATGCCGGCGATGCGGTGGTTCCCGCCGCAATGTGCGCCGGCAGGTTCGGCAGCGCCGCCGGGCAAATCGGGGCGATTCGTACATCAGATCGCCGTGCTGCGCTGGAGCCAGGCACCTGCATTAAGTACTGGGTTCGTTTCTGGTACTTTTTGCATCGCTTATCTGCTGTTCTGCCCGCATTCGATTGCCGTCGGTGCGGGCGCTTTTATGCCCGCGGCGGGTCGTAAGTTCCCGCACGCAAACGCTAATCAGCACATCAGCTAGCGCCTGCAATTGCGGGTCTTGCTTCATTTCAGTCTTTCGTCAGTACCGCATAGACGATTGCTCCGTCTCGCGGGGTCAGATAGGTGCGCCCGGTTGGAGTTCTCGCCGGCGAAATCCTGCCTTCTTGAGTAAGCTGATCAATCACTCGATCGCCAGGCGTCGCAGAAACATTGGCGGCCCGATACAGCGACGTCGTCTGGATTACATGGGCCTCATCGAAGCTCACTTTGTGCCTCCATTTGTGGAAGTAGTGAAAACGGTATAATATCGCCGTACCGTTATCACTCTGACGTTTCGTTACGAAAATGTCCGGACTTTCCGCTTCGATTCCGTTACACAGAAATGCCGATCGATTCGGACCGATGCTGGCGAGGTTCGCCAACGGAGAGATCAAGCAAGCTGCATTCAGCGACGGAGTGGTTTCGGGGTTGGTCAGGTATTCGCCGAATGATCAAGCCACTCTCATACGTTGGCTTGACTCGCTGGCGTCGCCGCCAAAAAAAGTGCTGCGGGAAATTGCATCCGAGGTGCGAAAAATCAAGACGAAGTCCGGAACTGGAATTGTCGTCGACGATACTGGTGCCGGTATCGAAGTCACGGTGAATCTAAAATTCAAACTCCAACGAAACCTACCAGTTCTCGCTTACATGGTGGCGAGCTTGATTGGTGCGGGCATGAATGATCGATTGAAACGGTGCCCATATTGTGAGCAGTTTTTCTTCGATCCCCCAAAAGCAGGGCCCGCCCAAAAGTACTGCTCGCACGAGCACGCGAATGCGGCAAGGCAGAGACGCCACAGAGAGAGGCACGCAAAATGAAAGTTGCAATTTATGCACGGTATTCAACTGAATTGCAGGACAAGACTTCCATTGCAGGCCAGATTGCGAATTGCGAAGCACTGGCTCAGCGCGAGAATCTGTCTGTCGTTGCGACATACAGTGACGAGGGTATTTCGGGGAACGATGACCGTCGTCCCGGATACCAGAATCTGCTTGCGGACCTCGAGGCCGGCAAGGTCATGGGTATCGTTGTAGACGAAACGTCTCGCATTACCCGCAATCAGGCTGAACTACATCGGCTGGTCGCAGAGCTCAATTTTCGGGACCAGTTCCTGATCAGCGGAGACGGGGTAGACACTCGTTCTGAGTCGTCTGAATTGCTTCTATCCGTCAAAGCCGCTGTCGACGCGATGGAAGGTCGCAAAATCGGTTATCGGACCTACAGGAGCCTCAGAGAGCGTCACAAGGCCGGCAAAAGCGCGGGCGGCCGAATTTATGGGTACAGATCAGTCGAAGATGGTGATTACAGACGCCGCGTGATCGAACCTGAGCAGGCCGCAGTAGTGCAGGAAATTTTCGAGAGATACGCGGCGGGAGAGAGCGCAAAGACGATTGCACGGGCGCTAAATGAGCGTGGCGTGCCGTCGCCGGGTTCATTCTGGAAAAATCGACGAGACAAGGGATGGCCGCACACGACGATTTTAGGCTGCGTGACGAAAGCGAGCGGCATACTCCGACATCCGATCTACAAGGGCGACGTAACGTGGAACAAGCGTGCTGGCAAAAAACGACCAGGAACCGGAAAGCGAGTTCAGAAGCGCCGGCCGACATGCGAGTGGGTTACATACCATGACGAATCGCTGCGGATTGTGTCGGACCAGCTTTGGGAGAGCGTTCAATCCCGGCTGCGGGCAAAAAGCGTCGGCGAAACGGGCAAGCCGAAGCGTGGGCGGCCGCCGAAGTACCTGCTTTCAGGCTTGCTCAGGTGCGGCTCGTGCGGAGGAAGCTACACGGTCCGTAACGGCCGGTCCTATGCCTGCACAAGCACGTCGAACGGCCGCATCTGCGATCAGAAGGGATACATTTTCCGGCCATTGATAGAACGGAAGCTGTTGAGCGGAGTCAAGGAGCAGTTACTGGCGCCCGAATTCGCAAAGAAGATCGCGCAAGCAATCCGCAAGAAGGCGAGGGCACCCAATCGCGACTACAAAGCAGAACTGGCAAAGTTCGATCGGCAGATCAAGAACGTCGTAGACAGCATCGTTGACATCGGAGCGTCAAGCGCATTGTCGGCCAAGCTCAAGGATCTGGAGACAAGGCGCGAGCGTCTGCTGTCGGCGTCGAATGCGGCGCCGAGTTCATTGGTCACGGGTGCAGACAAAAAGTGGCGGGAGATCGTCGGCGACCTGGAAAACCTCAAGGACTATGCGAAACCCGACGAGGTGGAGCGGGCCAGGTCGTTGCTACGCGAAATAATCGGCGAGGTCGAAATCAGGGAAGAACCCGCCGGCACGTTTGCTTATGTGAGCGTGCAAACGGCCGGTGGGTATAAAGATGGTGCCGAGAAGAGGACTTGAACCTCCACGGGGTTACCCCCACTAGCACCTGAAGCTAGCGCGTCTACCAATTCCGCCACCTCGGCATGGCAAAACCGCGTATAGTGCGTCGGATCGCGGGTGGCGCACTGTAAAAAACGGGGCCGGGTCTGTCAATCCGGCCACCCGCAATGGGAGCGAGACTGCTTGTCTAAGCAAAAAAACCGCCGCCGGGGCGAGCCGAAACGCTATCGGCATCCCGTCCCGAAGCGCGGAAAAATCATTGATTTTCTTGAAAGTTCCGGAAAGCCACAGTCGCTGGCTGCAATCGCCCGTGCGTTCGAAGTCAAGGACGCGACGCTGAAGCGCAAGCTCGAGAACAAGCTCGGCAAGATGGTGCGGGCCGGGCAGATACTGGCGAACCGGCGAGGCGAATACTGCCTGATCGAGCGCCTGAATCTCGTCACCGGCACCGTCAGCGGGCATCCCGACGGATTCGGTTTCGTTTCGCGTGACGATGGGGGCGACGACGCCTACCTGTCGGCGCGGGAGATGCGCAGCGTGTTCCACGGCGACCGGGTCGCCATTCGGCTCTCCGGCGCCGATCATCGCGGCCGGCCGCAGGCGCAGGTCGTCGAAGTGCTGGAAAGAGGCCTGCAGGAAGTCGCAGGGCAGTTCATTCGCGAGCGCGGAGTCGGCGTCGTTATTCCCGACAACCCGAAGATTGCGCATCGCATCCTGATCGCCCGGGGTGAAGCCGGTGATGCACAGCACGGCCAGGTGGTCGTCGCGCGCATTCTCGATTACCCGACCGACGTCGAGCAGGCAACCGGAAAGATCATTCGCGTCGTCGGCGAGCCCGGCAAGAAAGGCATCGCCACGGACATCGCGATCCACGCGCACGGCATCCCGACCGGCTGGCCGAAAGCCGTTCGCGAGCAAGCGAAATCCTTCGGCAAGGAGGTTCCCGAGGCTGCGAAGAAGGATCGCGTGGACCTGCGTGACGTGAACCTGGTGACGATCGACGGAGCGGATGCCCGCGATTTCGACGACGCGGTGTTCTGCGAACCTGCCGGCAGCGGGTTCCGTCTGCTGGTTGCAATTGCCGACGTCGCTCACTACGTCGAGAAGAATACGCCGATCGACAAGCAGGCGGTGCAGCGTGGCACATCCGTCTACTTTCCCGATCGCGTCGTGCCGATGTTGCCGGTCGTCCTGTCGAACGGGCTCTGTTCGCTCAACCCCGACGTTGATCGCCTGTGCATGGTCTGCGAAATGCGCGTCGACCAGAACGGCAAGGTGACGCGTTCGAAGTTTTACGAAGCGGTAATGCGGTCGAAGGCGCGGCTGACCTACACCCAGGTCAGCGACCTCCTGTCCGGCGCGAAGAAACACGGCGTTCCGGCGACGGTGCAGGGCGACCTTCGCAACCTGCACCGCCTGTATCAGGCGTTCGCGTCAAACCGCCGCAAGAGCGGCGCAGTCGAAGTAGCAAACCCGCAAACGCGCATAAAGATGAGCAGTGAACGCACGATAAAGAACATTCGTGCCGTGCCGCGGAACGATGCGCATCGCCTGATCGAGGAATGCATGATCGCGGCAAACGTGCAGGCCGCGAAATTCCTGCGCCGGCACCGCGTGCCGTCGCTTTACCGTGTCCACGACAAACCCGACCCCGACAGGTTCGACGAACTGCGGCTGTACCTCGTCGGCCTCGGCATCAAGGTGCCGCATCCGGATCACGTGCAGCCGCGGCACTTCAACCAGATGATCAGCCAGGTCCAGGATCGGCCGGACCTCGCGGCGATCATGATGGCGATGCTGCGGTCGATGACGCACGCCGAGTACACGCCGAAAAACATCGGGCATTTCGGCCTTGCGCTCGACGCCTACGCGCACTTCACGTCGCCAATTCGCCGTTATCCCGACCTGCTCGTGCATCGCGCCATCCGGCACATCGTCCGCGGCGGAAAAGCCGGCAACTTCGCCTACGATCTCCCGGCGATGCAACGACTGGGGGAAATCTGCTCGGCGCACGAACGTCGCGCCGAAGACGCAACCAGAGAAGTCGAGGCCTGGCTGAAGTGCCAGTACATGGAAGACAAGCTCGGCGAGCAGTACGCCGGCGTCATCACCGGCGTCACCGGCTTCGGTGTGTTCGTCATGATCACCGAACTGCAGGTCGACGGCCTCGTGCATGTCACGAGCCTGGGCGACGACTACTACCAGTTCGATGCCGGCCGCCAGGCGCTGGTCGGCGAACGAACCGGCGAAGCGTTTCGCCTCGGGCAGAAGCTGGACATCGTCGTCGCCCGGGTCGACCTCGATTCGAAGCGCATCGATTTCCACCTGGCCGCGAATCGTCGCGACCGGCGCAAGAGCGGCAAGCGCGGGCGATGAGTCGCGCAAAGTACGTCACGGGCCTGCGCACCGTCGAGCAGCTGCTGGCGCAGCCCGATGCGGACATCGTCAAGCTGTACGCGGAGTACCAGACGTCGAATCCGCGCCTCGAGGCGATCATCGAGCAGGCCCGGACCCGCGGCATCGACGTGCAGTCCGCGAACCGGGCGCGGCTCAAGCAGATCGCCGGCGAGGCTCGGCACCAGGGTGTGGTCGCCGAGATCCGCCGCAGCACGACGCTGGACGAGGCCGGCCTGCGCACGCTCGTCGAGGAGCGGCTCGCCGCCGAGGATGCGCCGCCGATCCTGTTGCTGGTTCTCGACGGCATCCAGGATCCGGGCTGCGCACGGCCGACGCCGCGGGCGTCGATGCGGTCGTCGTGCCGCGCAGCGGCGGCGCCGGCCTGGGGCCGACCGTCAGCAAGGTGGCGGCCGGCGCCGCAGAATCCGTGCCGTTTGCCGCCGTCGCGAATCTCGGCAAGGTGCTGGGGTGGATCGGGGACTACGGAATTCGTCGCATCGGCACCAGCGACCGCGCGAAGCAAAGCCTTTACGACGCCGACCTCGCGGGACACCTGGCCTTCGTCATGGGACGCGAGCACCGCGGCCTGCGCCCGCACATCGTCGAGCGCTGCGATACCCTGGTCCAGCTGCCAATGCAGGGTGTGGTTGCGAGCCTCAACGTCTCGGTCGCAACCGGCATTTGCCTGTTCGAGGCCGCCCGCCAGCGCCGGCCCGCCTAGCCAGGGCGTCGAACCACGATTCGGTCCCCGTTTGTGGTTGATTCGCCGGCGGGGCTCGGCTAGGATGCGCGTCCCCGTCACGAGGCGGGCTAACTCCTTGCTTCACCGGAAAAACCGGGAAGCTATAATCCGTAAGGAGACACAATGAGGCATTACGAAATCGTGTTCCTGGTCCACCCGGACCAGAGCGAACAGGTGCCTGCCATGGTGGAACGCTACCAGGGCATGGTTACCGACGCAGGCGGTACGGTACACCGCACCGAAGACTGGGGCCGCCGCCAGCTCGCGCATCCCATCCACAAGATCCACAAGGCGCACTACGTCCTGATGAACGTCGAGTGCAATCACGACGTGATCAAGGAACTCACCGGCGTCTTCCGTTTTAACGACGCGGTGCTGCGGCACCTGGTCATCAGCCGCAAGCGCGCCATTACCGAGGCGTCGCCGATGGCGATCGCCGTCGAGGAAGAAAAGGCGCGCGAGAAGGAATCGCAGCGGCGGCGCGACGCTAAAGCCGCGGCCGAGTCGGCGATGCTGGCGAAGGAAAACGCCAAGGCGGACGAGGACAAGCCGGACGAGGAAAAGACGGACGACGGTGACGCCAAGGCCGAAGAGGCCAAAGCCGGGGAAGCGTCGGACAAGGAGGCCGAGTCCGCAGCCGAAGAGGCGGCGCCCGAGGCCAAGAGCGCCTGACGGGAGATTGAGAGATGAGTCGTTATTCACGCAGGCGGAAGTACTGCCGCTTCACGGCCGAGGGTATCGAGGAGATCGACTACAAGGATCTCAACCTGCTCAAGGCCTACGTTACGGAAACCGGAAAAATCGTTCCGAGCCGCATCACCGGCACCAAGGCGCACTATCAGCGCCAGCTGTCGGTCGCGGTGAAACGCGCGCGCTACCTGGCGTTGTTGCCGTACACCGATCGGCACTGACACCGTTCGCTGATTGATCCTGCGCGTGAAGGGCTTGGCCAAATGGCTGGCTGCCCGACCGCAAAACGCCGTATTCGGCCTGGTCGGCGCCTACATTCTGCTGCCGTCGCCGATATTCAGCGGCGGGGCACTGGCCGCGCTGGCGCTAAGAAACGATGCGCGGACGACGGCGCAGTATGCCGGCATAGCTGCGGGCATCCTAGTTCTGCTGGCCGCGATCCTGTCGAGCCCGGTCGGCGCGGTCGTGATGCAGATTGTCGCGGCGTGGGTACCGGTGGTGGCCCTGGTGGCGCTCCTGGTGCGCTTCCGGTCGGTCACGCTGGTGCTGCAGGTGACGGTAATCGCCGCCGTGGTGGTGACAATCGGCTTTTACGCGGTGCTGGGGGACCCGGTGCCGGTCTGGGACGGAGAACTGGCGGGTTACGCGCCGGCGCTGCGCGAACTCGGCATCCCGGCCTGGGCGGACTTCATCGAAGACCGCCAGGCGGTGATCGCGAAACAGATGACAATGCTGTTCGTGTTCACGCAGTGGACGCTGTACGTGCTGGCATTGTTGCTCGGCTACGTGCTGTACCAGACGTATCCGGACCAAAAGGCCGTGTTCGGCCGGATTTGCGACTTGAATTTCGGTCGCGTTCTGGCCTCCATTATGGCCATCGCCTCGGTAATTGCACTGCTGGCGGACTGGACATGGTTGCAAAACGTCGCGTTCGTCATGTTCGCGCCGTTCTGCCTGCAGGGCCTCGCGGTCCTGCACTGGCTGAAGACGGACAAGGGCTGGCCGGTCATCGTCGTGATCGCCGCCTACGTCATGTTGCTTTTGTTCAACATGGCAATGGTCGTCGGACTGGCCGTCGTCGGTTACACCGACGCCTGGTTCGACTACCGGACATCGATGGCCGGACGAGAGACCGGCCCGAAGGACACATGAAAGTGAGGTTTGAAAGATGAACGTCATCCTGCTGGACAAGGTCGAGAACCTGGGAGACATCGGCGACCTGGTGAAGGTCAAGCCCGGCTACGCCCGCAATTTCCTGCTGCCGCATGGCAAGGCCACGCTCGCCACTAAAGAAAACCTGGCCGAGGTCGAGGCGCGCCGCGCAGAACTCGAGAAGGCCGCCGCCGAAGAGCTCGCGGCCGCAAAGGCACGTGCGCAGCTGATCGAGGGCATGCAGCTGGTCATCCCCGCCAACGTCGGCCCAGAGGGCAAGTTGTTCGGCTCCGTCGGCCCGATCGACATCGAGGAAGCATTCGAGAAAGTCGGCGTCGAAGTCGCGAAAGCCGAGGTGCGCATGCCCGACGGCCCGATCCAC
>CALKYK010000012.1 GCA_938003715.1 uncultured Gammaproteobacteria bacterium | reverse complement strand
TACGCCGAGGGTGGCCATGTCCTCGTTATGGATGCGCATGAATCGCTCGGTGATCTCGCCGATTGGCTTGCCGGTTTCTATCGACGCCTGGTTGATCTTGTCGTCGCCGTCCGTGATGTTGCGGGCGAAGGTGAGCCGGTAGGTCCGGCGCAGCAGTCGCGCGAGCAGATCGAACACGACGGCCGGTCGCGCGTTGCCGATGTGCGCGTAGTTGTAGACCGTCGGCCCGCAAACGTACATCGTTACCTCGCCGTCGACGAACGGCTCGAAGGCAAGCTTTTCGCCACGCAGCGTATCGTGCAGGTATAGCGTCATTGCGTCGTCATTTCGGCCGGTACGAGGTGCGGAATGATAGCAACTGGCGTGGGCCGGCGGTGGCGGCCGTTGCGATGAGCCAGCCGGCGATTGGTCCTATAATTGCCGCACCGAATCCCTGTTCGATGCCGCGAGGAATCCCATGTCCAGAAGTCCGCTCGTTTTCCAGACCCGGAAAAGTGTCGACCAAGTCGAGGAAAGTACCGACTTCGCACCGAAGTTCGACGAGCGCGGCCTGATCACCGCGGTCACGACAGATTCGGTGTCCGGCGAACTCCTGATGCAGGGATACATGAATGCCGAAGCGCTCCGCAAGACGATCGAGACCGGCGAGGCGCATTACTGGAGCCGCAGCCGGCAGACGCTCTGGCACAAGGGAGCCACCAGCGGCCTTGTGCAAAAAGTCGTCGAATTGATGATCGACGACGACCAGGACTGCATCTGGCTCAAGGTCGATGTCGCCGGCGGCGCGAGCTGCCACGTCGGCTACCGTTCCTGCTTCTATCGCCGCATCCCGGTCGCCGACGAATTCCGGGCGCGTCAGCATGGCGGGCAGATTGACCTCGAATTCACTGATTCGGAGAAAGTATTCGACCCGAAAGCCGTATACGGCGACGCGCCGAATCCCACCGTACTCTGACCTGGCTGCCACTATTTCGCCGGAATGTGAAACGGCGCACGCTGTCGGCAATCGGCGACAGCCACCTGCCTGGCACGTGTTTCAGCTGAGTTTGCCGTGCCCGCGGCCGGCCGGACTTTTTACAGAATTGTCCCGGCTCGAAAACTGTGATTGGGTCGGACGACGTCAATGTGAATCTGATCCAGTATGTCGCGCGTCGCAACCGGGGCCGTCCGTTGCGACAAATTTCGAGGGGTTTTGAAACGACGCGGCACTGTTGCGTGCTGAACAAAGAGCAACATCGGAAGGGACTCATGAAGAAGGTGCAAAGCGGTTTCACGCTGATCGAATTGATGATCGTCGTCGCGATGATCGGCATCCTGGCTTCTATGGCGATGTCCGCCTACCAGACCTACTCGATTCGAGCCCAGGTATCGGAAGGATTGAACCTGCTCGGCCCGGTGAAGAACGCGGTTGCGTCCTATGGCCTCGATCGCGGCGTTTTTCCGGCAGACAACGCCGAGGCGGCGCTCGAGCCGCCGAATGCCTATTCCGGCAAGTACGTCAGT
>CALKYK010000011.1 GCA_938003715.1 uncultured Gammaproteobacteria bacterium | reverse complement strand
GCCGGTAGAGCTGCAGGCCGAGCTGCCGAACGTCGAGAAGGTGAACTCGCACACGATCCGATATGTCGGCGAGGACATGATCGACATCTCGAAATTCCTGCGCGTAGCGACCGGCTACCGCATCGACCTGCAGCCGTGATGCGCCCGCGCCTTACTGCCGCTCTGGTCCTGACGCTTTGCCTCGCCGGCTGCGGCACGCCGCCGGAAGGTACCGCGATCACCAACGTCACGGTCATCGACGCGGTCAACGGCGTGCGCGAGAACCGCACCGTGACCTTCGTCGGCGACCGCATCACCGGCGTCCACGGACCGGACGTCGAGGTGAGCGTCGCCGAGACGATCGACGGCAGCGGCAAGTACCTGATTCCCGGTCTTTGGGACTTTCATGTGCACCTGAGCTACGACGACCGCTTCACGGCGGCAATGCCGACGCTGTTCCTGTCCTGGGGCATCACCAGCGTGCGCGACACTGGCGGCCTGATGCACAAGATGCGGCCCATCATCGAGTCGATGCGCGCCGATGGCGCGATTGCGCCACGGGTGTTTTTTGCCGGGCCGCTGCTCGACGGGGAATTCGTCGTCTACGACGGCGAATCGCGGCCGGAGATCGGCGTGCAGAACCTGACGCCCGACGACGCGCGGCGCACCGTGCGCGAGCTGCACGAACAGGGCGTCGACTTCATCAAGGTCTACGAGATGCTGCGGCCGGAGGTTTTCGCCGCGCTCGTCGAGACGGCGAACGAGCTCGGCATCCCGGCCGATTCGCACGTGCCGCTGTCGATGCGCGCACGCACGGCAGGCCCACAGGTCGATTCGATCGAGCATTTGCGCAACATCGACATGGACTGCGCCGCAAACGCGGCCGAGCTGCACGAAACGAGGCTGGAGCGGCTGCGCAACCCGGACGGCCTGTCCGGGTACGCACTGCGCTCGTCGCTGCACGAGCTGCAGCGCCTTCCGGCAATCGCCGCCTACGACGAAGCAGAGTGCGACGCGGTAATCAGTGCGCTGCGGGCGACGATGCAGGTGCCGACGCTGCGCCTGAACGGCCTGTCGCTGGTGCCGCCCTACACGCGGGACGACTGGCAGGATGCGCTGGCGCGGCTGCCCGAACCGGCGCGGAGCGACTGGAGTGCCGAGACCGCGGATCGCGAGCCCGACCCGGATGCGGATACGCGTTTTGCCGAGTGGAGCCTGCGGCTCACCGGCATGATGCACGGCCGCGGCGTCCCGTTCGGCGCCGGCACCGACACGCCGATCGGGCTCGCAATACCGGGCTACAGCCTGCACTCGGAGCTCGAGATGCTGGTGCGGGCCGGGCTGTCGCCGCTGGAGGCGCTTCAGGCCGCCACGATACGGCCGGCCGAATACTTCTCGTTGCAGGACGAAATGGGCAGCGTGGACGTCGGCAAGGTGGCCGACCTCGTGCTACTCGATGCGAATCCGCTCGAGGATATCTCCAATACCAGGAGCATCAGCCGGGTAGTCACGAGGGGGCGCGTTTTTTCACCCGGAGAGCTGCTGTCGGCGGCCAACTGAAGACGATTCATTCACGAATACGACGGCGCACCGGCTCGTTTTTTTTGTCCAAGTGCTGGGTTACAGTGACGCCGACGTTTTTTCTGCAGGAGCTGGCCATGGCCAGGTTACCGATAGTCCTGACGATGCTCTTCATGCTGGCCGCATGCGGCAGCGAATCGCCCGCCCCCGAGCCGGCAGAGGCAGAGCCATCGGCACCGCCGGCGCCGCCGCCGCCGGGCATCGGGATCACCGCATTCAGTGGCGCGACGATCTGGGATGGCACGGGACGCGCCGCCATCCGCGACCAGCACCTGCTCGTGCGCGACGGCCGTATCATCGGTATAGAGGCCGAGGTGCCGGAGGGTGCAACGGTGATCGACGTCGATGAACACTGGATCATCCCGGGCTTCGTCAACGCCCACAGTCACGTCTCCGGTCGCTGGGCGCCCGATGACGTGACCGACCCGGTCGAGCGCGTGCGCGCCGACCTGACGCTGTATGCGCAATACGGCGTCACCACCGTGCTTAGCCTGGGCGGCATTCCGCGCGAAGCGCTGGGGCTTCGTGCCTCGCGCGACCAGAGCGCGATCAACCATGCGCGCTTCTACGTTGCCGGCAACGTCGTTGCCGACAACGTGGCGAGTGCAGCGCGTGCGACCGCCCTGGAAAACGTCGCGCTGGAGGTCGACTGGATCAAGCTGCGCGTCGACGACAATCTCGGTACGTCAGAGAAAATGCCATGGGACGCCGCGCAGGCCGCAATCGACATGGCAAAGCAGAACGGCAAGCGTGTCGCCACGCACGTGTTCTACATGGAAGATGCCGCGATGCTGCTCGGCATGGGCACGGACCTGATCGCGCATTCGGTGCGCGACCAGACCGTCACCGACGAGTTCGTGCAGGCGATGCTCGACAGCGGCGTCTGCTACGTGCCGACGCTGGCGCGCGAGGTCTCGACGTTCGTTTACGCGGAGCGTCCCGAGTTCTTCGACGACCCGTTTTTCCTGGCCCATGCGAAGCGCAGCGAGATGGATCGCCTTAGCGATGCCGGGTTAATGGTCCGGGTCGCAAACAGCCCCTCTGCCGCCGCCTACCGGCTGGCGCTGGAACAGGCCAAGGTCAACCTGCGCGTACTGCTCGGCTCCGGCGTGCCGATCGCGTTCGGGACCGATTCGGGCCCGCCGGGGCGGTTCCCCGGCTATTTCGAGCACATGGAATTCGAGCTGATGACGGATGCCGGCATGACGCCACGCGAGATCCTGCGCAGCGCCACCGCCGTCGCCGCCGAATGCCTCGGGCTGGAAGACGTCGGCACGCTGGAGCCCGGCAAGTGGGCCGATCTCGTCGTGCTGGAGAAAAGCCCGCTCGCCGATATCGGCGCAACGCGCTCGATCGCAGCCGTCTACGTCGCGGGTA
>CALKYK010000010.1 GCA_938003715.1 uncultured Gammaproteobacteria bacterium | reverse complement strand
CAGGAAATGCTGCGGCGCGATGTCGAGGAGCTTCGCGAGCGGCTGGAACGCATGCGCGAACAGGCGAGCCAGGCGCAGAACCAGTCCGGGCAGCAATCAGGTCAGCAATCCGGTCAACAATCCGGCCAGCAGTCGGGCCAGCAAAGCAGCGGCCAGGCGTCCGGCCAGTCCGGCGCGCAGTCGGCGCAGAACGACGAGCGGCAGCGGCGGATCGACGAGCTGCAGCGGCGGCTCGAGAGCGCGGTGCGGGCGATGAACGACGCGGCCGAGGGGATGCGGTCAGGGGCCAGCCCAGAGGAACTGCAGCGTGCGGCAGACGAGGCGCAGCGCCAGCTCGAGGGCGCGCGTGACCAGGCCGAGCGCGAACGGCAGCGGGCGATGCAGGCGGCGCTCGACGATCTCGCCGATCGCGCCGGCGAAGCTTACGAGCAGCAGCAGGCGATGGAGGACCGGCTCCAGGAGGCGATTCGCGGCGTCGACATTGGCAACAACAGCCTGAACCGCCTCGACAGCGGCATGACGCTCGACGAGGAATACGAGATGGCGGCCGAGAAGCGCCGGCTGCAGGCCGCGCTGCAGGCGCTGGAACAGGATACGCGCAATACCGCGCAGCAGGTCGAGGACGAGCAGCCGCGCGCAGCAGAGGCGCTGCGCGATGCGATCGAGGAGCTGCGCGACGCCGAGATCGAGGCGCGACTCGCCGTCGCCGCCGCCTACATCGAGCAGGGTGAAGCGGTGTACGTGGCCGGCAGCGAAAGCGCGGTGACCGAAGCACTGCGCGAGGTCCGCGAGAACCTGCAGCGTGCACAGTCACTCACCGAATCGCGGCAGGACGGCAGCGAGCCGCAGGACGGCATCGGCCAGACGCTGGCCGAAACGCGCGCGCTGCGGCGCGAACTGCAGCGTCTGGCCGAAGGCGTTGGCGGCGGCTCGACGGATCCCGAGACCCTGACGACGCGTGGCCGCGACGACCTGCAGCGCTCGACCGGCGTGCGCGTCGAGGACCTTGACGTCAGTCGCGAATTCGATCGCCGCGCGACGAATATTTCCGAGGACGTGCTGGCCCTGTTCCGCGAGCTTCGCGGTGCGGGCGTCACGGTGCAGGACATCGACGAACTGAGGCGCCTCGCCGCCGAGGTGCGCGCGTCTGACTTCAGCGGCAATCCGGCGCTGCTCGAAGAGGAGGCCCGGCGCGCACTCGCCCTCGTCGAGCAGCTCGAGCTTGCGCTGGCGCGGGCGACAAACGGTGACTCGGGCGCGGTGCGCACGAGTCCCGCCGACGAGGTGCCGGACCGGCACCGCGAGATCATCGCCGACTACTATCGCCGCCTCGGCGAAGCGGGCGACGACAGCGACCAGCGCTGATCAGTCGGCTGCACAACGCGCGGCGCTGAAGCACACGTCGTTGCCGCCCAGCGGCACGTTCCCGGCCTTGTCGAGGATGCCTTCGAGACGCAGGTTCACGATCGTCGGGGCCGCGCTGCCCACCGCCACCAGGGTCACGTGATCGAACGAGTTCGGGTCGGCCGCATTCTGGCTGCCGCTCGTCGTACCCAGGTGGATGTAGTCCCGGCCGTTTCGCTGCGTCAGTGAATACGAATGGAAGTGCCCGTTGATCACCGTGTACGGGCGGCCGGCGAGGTCCTCCTCAAGCGACCGAAATGCGGCATTCGACGCGTCCCGCCATAGAGGCTTGTGCATCAGCACGAACGTCCAGCGAACGTCCGGATACCGTACCAGCACGTCACGGAAATACCGCGATTGCTCTTCGCTCATTGCGCCGGTGCGGCGCTCCGGCATCGAGAAATAAGCGCTATTCGTATAGGCGTCCTGCCCCTCACGCTCGAGGACCTCGATCGCCTCGGCGCGTGCCCGGAAAATTTCCTGCATGCGCCTGGCGTCGGCGTCTTCGCTGTCCAGCACCAGGAACAGAACGCCGCGGTACAGGAAATGGTAGTAGCGCGCACCGAAGCGCTCGATCCAGATGTCACGCATCGTCAGGTTGGTCAGGTCGTGGTTGCCGCCGACGAAAAATACCGGCGCGGAAAGCGGTTCGAGCTTTGCCTCGAAGGCATCCCACTCGGCGGCAAGGCGCTGCCGGTCTTCGCTGCCGCCGTCGATCAGGTCGCCGACGCTCAGCACGAAGGCAGGTTTGAGCAGCGCAAGTTGCTGCACCGCGATGTCGAAGACCCGGTCCCGCTCGCCACCGTAGAGGTCCGAGAAAATGGCGAATGTGAACTTCGAATCGTCGTCGTCGGGAGTGCGGTCGGTCCACGGCGTCGGACCGGCATCGAAATCGTGCTGCACCTGGCCGCTGCGGTCGCCGGCGACATCGCAGGCGGCTAGTGTAAAGGCTGCCAGGAGGGGACCGACAATGCGCGCGGATACATGGAGTTTCATCATCTGCAACCTCGTATCGGCATAGCGAACCGGCTGGCAACAAGCATACACTGCGCCACGTGACGCGCGTCGGCGCGCAGAATTTCGGGGGACCCATGAAAAACCTGGCTGGTGCAGTGCTTCTTTCGATGCTGGCGGCGATGGGCGCTGCGGCGCAGAGTGGTGCAGACAGTCGCCTGGATATCGACGACCTGCTGTCGTTGCGTTACGTATCGGACCCGCAGCTGCATCCGGACGGCAACTGGATCGCGTACGTCGTGACGCGGAACGACCAGGAGGCCGATGAGGAAACGTCGCAGATCTTCATGGTTTCGCGGGACGGCGGCGAAACGCTGCAGATGACCGGCGACGATTACGCCGCATTTTCACCGCGATTCAGCGCCGACGGGCGCTACCTCGCTTTCCTTGCGGCCCGCAGCGATGACGACGCGAAAACGCAGGTCTGGACGCTCGACCTGCGCGGCGGCGAAGCGCAGTCGTACACCGATATCGACCAGGGCGTGCAGCAGTTCGAGTGGTCCCCTTCAGGCGAGCGCATGCTGCTCGTCATCAAGGACAAGTCGGCGTCGGACCTCGCCGCCGAAGCGGCCGAAGAAGCCGGTGAGGAGCCGAAGCCGCTTCCCTACGTCATCGACCGGCTGCAGTTCAAGGAGGACGGAGTGCCGTATCTCGATCGCAGCCGCACGCACCTCTACGTCGTCGACGGCCGCAACGAGCAACCGGTGCAATTGACCGAAGGCGACTACGACGACAGCCAGCCGGCGTGGAAACCGGACGGGAAGGAGATCGCGTTTGTCAGCAACCGGACCGAGGAACCGGACTCGAACGTCAACTCGGACATCTGGGTGGTGCCGGCGGAGACCGCCGATGCGCCGCACGAGCCGCGGCGGCTGACCGAAAACCCCGGCTCCGATTACGCGCCGGCGTGGAGCCCTGACGGCGCGCACATCGCTTATGTCGCGGTCACCGAACCGGAGCTGATCTGGTACGCGACGAATCATCTCGCGATTGTCGCCGCAGATGGCGGCGGCGAGCGCGTGTTGACCGCGGAACTCGACCGCAACGTCATCGCGCCGAAGTTCGGCTCGAGCGCGAACGAGATTCTGTTCATCGTCGAGAACAGCGCCGCGCAGTCCTTGTGGAGGTACGACGTTGCGGCCGGCCGCGGGATGCCGATGATCGACGGAGAAATCGCGATCGCCGAGTTCGTTCACGGCGCAGGGGGCGAGATCGTCGCCCGCACCGGCACGGTGCTGTTCCCCGACGAACTGTTCCTGCACGGGCACGGCGCGCCGACACAGCTGACCGATACGAATTCCGCGGTCCTGCGCGAACTCGACCTGGCGCGCGTCCTGAACGTGACGTTCGATAGCGGCGACGGTACCGAGATCGAGGGCTTCGTATTCCTGCCGCCGGACTACCGTGAAGGCCGCCGCTACCCGACCGTGCTGCGCATCCACGGCGGGCCGGTCGCGCAGTACGACTTTTCCTGGAACAGCGAGGCGCAGTTGCTGGCGGCGCACGGCTACGTGGTCGTGATCAGCAACCCGCGTGGCTCGAGCGGCTACGGGCAGGACTTTTCCGCCGCGCTGTTCGCCGCCTGGGGTGTAAAAGACTTCGAAGACGTGATGGCGGCGGTCGACTACACGATCGAGCAGGGCTACACGGATCCGGACCGGCTGGGCGTTGGCGGCTGGTCCTACGGCGGCATCCTGACCAACTACGTGATCACGAAGTCGGACCGCTTCGAAGCCGCGATCAGCGGTGCCAGCGAAGTGAACTACGTCGCGAACTACGGCCATGACCACTACCAGTACTGGTGGGAGGCCGAGCTGGGGCTGCCGTGGGAGTCGCGCGAGAACTGGGAGCGCATCTCGCCGTGGAACGACGTCGACAAGATCGTCACGCCGACGCTCGTCATCGGCGGCAAGGAGGACTGGAACGTGCCGATCCAAAACTCGGAGCAGCTCTACCAGGCGCTGAGGCGCCGCGGAGTACCGACGCAGCTGGTCGTGTATCCCGACGAGGCACACAGCATCACGCGCCCGAGCTTCGTTCGCGATCGCTACCAGCGATACCTCGACTGGTACGGCCTTTATTTGCGCGGCCGGTAGTTTCCGTCAGTTGCGGCTGAACAGGTTGCGGACAATGTGCCCGGCAATTTCCGGGTTCTCGCGCAGGCGCCGGATCGAATAGGCGAACCAGCGTTCGCCGAAGGGCACGTATACGCGCAAAGGATGTCCTTTCGCGACCAGCGACGCGCGCAGGTTTTCCGCAACGCCGAGCAGCATCTGGAACTCGTAGCGTGAGCGGTCCACCGCGTGCTGCTCGATATATTGCTCGGCAAACTCGATCAGCGCCGGGTCGTGGGTGGCGATGGCGACGCGCTCGATGCCGCCTTCGAGCATCTGTACCAGGAGTTCCCGGAACGCTGTGCGAATGTCGTCGGGATCTTTCAGCGCCACCGCTTCGTCCTCGACGTAGATGCCCTTTACCAGCCGCAGGTCCGCCCGGCCCTCTTCCAGCAGTGCGCGCACGTCATCGGGACTGCGACGGAGATAGGCCTGGATCACCGTGCCGAGGTTGTCGAATGAGCGGTGCAGGTCGCGGTAGAGATCGAGCGTCTGGGTCGTGACGGTCGCGTCCTCCATGTCGATGCGGACGAAGATGTCGTTCTTCGCCGCTTCGGCAAGGATCCGTTCCATCGTCTGTCGGCAGAAGTCCGCGTCGAAGCGCAGCCCCATGTCGGAGAGCTTGACCGAGATGCCGCAGTCGAGGTTTGGCCGGACGATGCCGTCCAGCGCGCCCAGGTACAGGTCGCGCGCGATTTCAATGTCGCTCCGTACGGTGCTGTCCTCACCGAGCACATCCAGCGTTGCCGAACAGCCGCCCGCGTTCAATGCGCGAACGGTGTCGAACGCGCTGTCGAGATCGGTGCCGGCAATGTAACGGCGCGACAGCTGCCAGACGATCGGGCGCGGCACGTAGGGCAGCGGCGCGATCAGCAGGCGGTGGAACCAGTTGGCGGACATCGAGGCTTCCGTGGTTTCGAGACGGTGGTCAATTTTGCCCGAACTCGCGGGCGGCCGGGTACGACGTCAGGCCGGGCCGAAAGTTTCGTCGACGAGGGCCGTATCCAGGAATTCGGTGACCTCCGCCCACTGCCCGTCCCTCAGTCGAACGATGTGACAGTAGCTGTTGTTGTACGGTTTCCCGTCCGTCGTTTCCGCCCGGCCACGGGTCTCCGCGACGACAATATCGCCCTCGGCAACGAGCTTGACGATCTCGGCGTGTATGCCGTTTTTCAGTCGCCCAAAAAGCGGTCCGATCAGGTCGTTCATCACCGTTTGCTTGCCGGAGAACCGGCCGGAGAAACGCGTGCTTCCGGAATTAGTCCAGACGATATCGTCGGCGATCAGTGCGAAACAGGCGTCGAAATCGCCCCGGTTTCCGGCTTCGAAAAACGCCCGTATCACTTTCTTGTTGTCTTCCGCACTCATGCGCAGCTCCGAGTCGGCTCAGAATGTCCTGTAACGGCCGTCGTAAAACAAAAGCGGCTCGCCATCGGTATGGCGATGCTCGAGCACTTCGCCGATGATGATGTAGTGATCGCCGCAGTCATGCACCTCGACGGTTCGACATTCGAATACCGCGAGCGGATCGATCAGCAGCGGCGCGCCGCGGTCGGAAACCGAATGCGGGATATCGTCGAAGAGCCTGTGATCCGTCCGGGCGAAATGTCGCGACAGCGCCTCCTGGTCCTCGCGCAGCACGTTGACCGCGAAAAACTCGGCGGCGAGATAGGCCGAGAGCGAATTCGAGACCTTGGCGATGTTCCACAGGATCAGCGGCGGATCGAGCGACACGGAGCTGAAGCTGTTCGCCGTGATGCCGCAATGCTTGCCGTCCTTGTCCGAGCAGGTAATGACGGTGACGCCGGTGGCAAACCGGGACAGGCTCTTGCGAAAGGATGTGTATTGGGTCATGTTGGATGGTGTTATGCCGGGGTTTCGCAAGAATTACAACGACTTCTGCTTTCGCCTCCCGTGCCGGAGCCGATCATGGCGGTGAAAGCGGCGACGCTTCAGACCGGCAACGGCATCCGTAACGGCAAGGCGTACCTCGAGGGCCTTCGCGACGGGCGCGAGGTCTGGTTGCAGGGCGAACGTGTGCAGGACGTGACGACGCATCCGGGGCTTCGTCGCGGTGCGGAAACGCTTGCCGGGTTCATCGACAGGCAGTCCGATCCCCGCTATCGCGACAAAGTGACGTACGAGGAAGGCGGCAAGCGCTACGCGATGTCGTTCCTGGTGCCCCGATCGGTGGGCGACGTGAAGCGCCGCGGCGAGGCGTTTTACGAATGGGCAACCTGGTCGAACGGCATGTTCGGCCGCACGCCGGACTACAAGAACGCGTCGGTGACCGCTTTCGCGGCCGGCGCCGATTTCCTGGCGGAAGGCAGGCCGGAATTCGCCGAGAACATGCGCCGCTACTACGAGTATGTGCGCAGCCACGACAAGGTGCTGACGCACACGCTCGTCAACCCGACCTGCAATTTCGCGCAGGCGAAGGAGGGCAGGTACTCGGAGAAAGTCGC
>CALKYK010000009.1 GCA_938003715.1 uncultured Gammaproteobacteria bacterium | reverse complement strand
AACGTCAGCTTCGCCTACAGCGAAAATAACGCGCCGGTGCTCGAAGACGTGTCGTTCCGCGTCGAGGCCGGACGTTCCCTCGCCATCGTCGGCCATTCCGGCAGCGGCAAGTCGACGCTGGTCGGACTGCTGCCGCGCTTCTACGATCCGGATGCCGGCGAAATACTGCTCGACGGTCGGTCGGTCCGCGACTACGACCTGGCGAGCCTGCGCGCGAGCGTCAGCCTGGTCAGCCAGGACATCGTGCTGTTCAACGACACGATTGCGAACAACCTGGCCTACGGCCAGCTGCGGCAGTGCAGCCGTGCCGAACTGCTGCAGGCTGCGGAAGCGGCGCACGTCATCGACTTCGTCAACGACCTGCCTGACGGATTCGAGACGATCGTCGGCGATCGCGGCATCCTGCTGTCCGGCGGCCAGCGGCAGCGCATCGCGATCGGTCGTGCGCTCCTGAAAAACGCGCCGGTGCTGATTCTCGACGAGGCGACCTCGTCGCTCGACACGAAGTCCGAACGGCGCATACAGCAGGCGCTGGACCGGCTGATGGCCGACCGCACGACCCTGGTCATCGCGCATCGCCTGTCAACGGTCGAAAACGCCGACCGGATCATCGTGCTCGACGAGGGGCGCATCGTCGAGTCCGGCACGCATCGCGAACTCGTCGACGCGGGTGGCCGCTATGCATCGCTGTACCGCCTGCAGTTCAGCGACGAGTCTGAAGGGTAGGCGGGTTCGGCTCGCACATGCACGAAGCGGCAAACACGGCGGCGACACGACTGTGGTACGGCACGTCGGGCTGGTACCGGCTCCTGCTTCCCCTGTCGTGGCTGTTCGCGCTTGCGGTCGCCTGTCGCAATGCGCTGTACCGGCGCGGATTGTTTCACGCCTACGAAGTGCCGGTGCCGGTCATCGTCGTCGGCAACATCACGGCCGGCGGCACCGGCAAGTCGCCGCTGTGCGCGTGGCTCGTGAAAGAATTGGAGGCGCGCGGTCACTCGCCCGCGATCATCAGTCGCGGTTATCGCGGCAAGATCGGCGCACTGCCGCTCGCTGCCGATGCCGACAGCGACCCCGCGATCGTCGGCGACGAAGCGGTCATGCTGGCCAGGCAGACCGACTGTGTCGTAGTCGTGCATCCGGAGCGCGTCGCGGCAGCAACGCGGGCCGTGGAGCTCGGCGCCGACGTCATCGTCGCCGACGACGGCCTGCAGCATTACCGGCTTGCGCGGGACTTCGAAATCGCCGTCGTCGACGGCGTGCGCGGCTTCGGCAACGGGCGCCTGCTGCCCGCCGGGCCGCTGCGCGAACCCGTTTCGCGACTCGACCGGGTCGACAAGGTGATTGTGCAGCGACAGCGGGACGGCAATCGCCTGGTGCTGCGGCGAGCGTCCGATCGTCGGCCGCTGACGTTCATGCTGACTGCCACGAGCCTGCATCGTCTCGACGGCAGCGAGGTGCGGCCGCTCAGCGAATTCGCGGGACAGAAAATGCACGCGGTGGCCGGTATCGGCAACCCGGAACGGTTTTTCCGCCTGCTCGAGGCACATCACGTGCGCGTGCAGCGCCATGCGCTGCCCGATCATGCGCCGATACGGCAGCGCGACCTGCTGTTCAATGACAGCCTGGACGTGGTCATGACCGAGAAGGATGCGGTGAAATGTCGCGGGCTCGAGACCGGAGACTGCTGGACGCTGCCGGTCGAAGTCGCGTTCGACGGCAGCGACGCGGCCGTGCTGCTGCGCATGGTCGGCTAGGCGATGGCGCACCGTCGACGCGAGGCCGCGCTCGACTGATTCCTGCTCAGTCCCGTGGCGCCTGCAGCCACTTGTCGTCGGTCGCAAGCGGCGCGTCCAGCGTCAGCAGGAACGCGTGCAGCGCCTCGAGTTCGCGGCGCCCGAGATCGAGTTCTTTCGCTTCGTTGTGACCGATCATCGCGAGCGGCGCGCGATCGTAGTGTTCGAGCAGCGGCGGCAGCGACGCCATCAGGCCGCGTCTCGTGTAGGGTTCGGTGCCGGCGAGGTTGCGCAGCGACGGCGTTCGCGTCGCGCCGACCAGCTCGGGACCGCGGCGCACGAACTCGAGCTCCGGGCATTGCCGCGCCGGATCGTCGCTGTACGGTCCCATACAATTGAAACGATCCTCGAGAACCTCGCGCAATCCATCACTGCGGCCGCGATCCGGCAGCTCGCCCGGTATCGACAGAAGCCCGGTATTGTGAAACTCGTTGTTCGTCAGCAGCGGGCCGTTGTGACATTCGATGCAGCGAGCCTTGCCGATGAACAGCCGCAGTCCGCGTATTTCCTGTAGCGAAAACAGTTCGCGCTGGCGAACCTCGTCGCCGGCTTCGACCGCGGCAATGTATTCGTCGAAGCGCGCACGGCCCGGCACCAGCAGGCGCTCGTAGGCGGCAATCGCCTTGCCGATGTTCGAAAACGCCCGGTCGATGCGATGCTGCAGTTCGCCCGGCAACTCGTCCCAGCGCTCCGCCAGTGCGCTGCCAGCGACTGGGGCCGCGTCGGCGACGTGTGCGAGATCGGGGAGCGGACCGAACAGCGATTCGTAGCGCTCACGGTAATCGTCATCGGCGAAAACGGCGCGGACGACAGCGACCCGGTTGCTGCCGTGTTCGGCCGGGTCCTCGAGCGGCGATAGCGCCTGCGACCACTGGCTGTCCTTGCGCCCGTCCCAGTACTGCCACGGACTGTAGGCGCTGCCGACGATGCTCATCGTATTGCGTCGCGACAGGCCGATGCCGCGGCCGCGCGGGAGGCCGTCGGTGAAGCGCCGTGCGGGCTGATGGCAGCTTGCGCAGGAGACGGCGCCGTTTGCCGAGAATCGCGCATCGAAAAACAGCCGCTGACCGAAGCGCGCGGCAGCCGGGTCGTCGGCGACCGCGTTGCTGGGATCCGGTGGCGGCGGTGGCAGGCGATCCAGCGACAGCCCGAGTAATTGTTTGCGCTCTGTATCTGTCCACGACACCGGCTCGCCGGGTGCAGTCAGGAGCCAGGCGCCGGCCGCAACGACGGTCACGCAAAGCGCGACTATGAGGATCGAGGATCGCTTCACGGCGCGACGTCGAAGTCCAGCGTCACCGAATCGCTGACCGTGCCGTCACTGACCGTAATCACGAACTGCCACACGCCAGGCATGTGGAAGCGAATGCCGCCGAGCCGGTAACGACCGCCGCCGAGATTCTCCGTCACGCGCGGCGAAGTCGGCAGGCCGTGATCGTGCAGGGGCATGGCGCCGATGAGGCTGATGTCAGCGATGTGGAGCGCGTAGCCGTAAGCGAGTTAT
>CALKYK010000008.1 GCA_938003715.1 uncultured Gammaproteobacteria bacterium | reverse complement strand
TCGGGCGCCGATGCGCAGTCGAAATGCGTGACGCCGCCCTGGTGCAGGTAGTCGATGACGGATGGGTGGTCGTTGGCCTTGACCGCGTACAGCACGCGACCGGGAAATCCGTCGACGAAATCGCGGGCCGTGCGGCGATACGTTTCCGGGTACACGCAGTAGACCGGTTTTTCCGGGCGCCTCTCGCGAAGCAGCGCTTCGACGGAATCCCACTGTGGCAAGGCAGTGCCCGCGGCCTGCGGCGCCTGTGCTTTCGATATCATCGGGCTTCGCCCTCGAGTCCGGCGTCGTCGAACAGCGCCGTGTTCTCGTCGGGACTGTGTGCCGTCAGTCGCGACACGATGACGAGAACCGGGAGCCCGATCACCCACCCGGCATAGGACGCTGCGATGTCGAGCGGCTCGCCGAGCGCTGCCCAGATCACCGCCGATCCGCCGCCGGCAAGCATGCTCGCGAACGCGCCTCGCGCCGTCGTGCCTTTGAAGAACAGCAGCCCGAGCATTGGGAAAAACAGCCCCGCTGCGCCGAATGTGTAAGCGTAAAGCACCAGGTCGAGCACGTTCGGTACGAGATAGGCCATGCCGATGCCGAGCGTGCCGAGCACCAGCGTCGATATGCGGGCGACGCGCATCAGGTCAGCCTCGGCCGCGTCCGGTCGCAGGTATTTACGATAGATGTCGTTCGTGAAAATGGTCACTGGACCCATCAGCACACTATCGGCGGTCGACATGATCGCGGCGATGTAGGCTGCGATGACGATGCCGGCGAGGCCGATCGGCAGCAGCTCGATGATGATCATCGGCGTCGCCAGTTCCGGGTCCTGCAGATCCGGCATCAGCGCCCGCGCGATCAGGCCGATCAGCGTGCTGCCGACGGCGAACAGCGGCCATTCGATCGGCACGCCCGTCAGGAAGAACGCGCGCCGCGCGGTTTTTTCGTCGCGAGCGGCAACGATGCGCTGCATGCCCGCAATCGAGATGAACCAAACCGGGAAAATGGCGAAGAACCAGCCGAGCAGGGTGGTCAGGTCGACGGCGTCCCAGCGCACCAGCGATGCGGTCTCGGCATCGCTGCCGAATCGTTCGACGAGTCCGGACCAGCCGCCGACCTCGTGCAGGCCGATTGGCGCCGCGATGAATACGACGCCGATCATCAGGATGAACATCTGGAACACGTCGGTGTAGATCACCGCTTTCAGGCCGCCGAGCGCGGTGTAACCGACGATAATCGACCCTGCCAGCAGCACCGCGACAGCCAGGCCCATGCCGGTGGTGACCTGCAGCAGCTTGGCACCGGCCGTGATCTGCCCGCCGACGAACGCGAACCAGGCGATGCCGACGACCACGGCCGCCAGCGTGCCGGTGCGCCGGTCGAAACGGGCCTCGAACAGGTCGCCCGTCGTCAGACCTTTGACGCGGTCGGCCCAGCGCTTGACCTTCGGCACCAGCAGGAACGAGACCATGATGATGCTCAGCCCGGAAATCGCGATCAGCCACGAGCCCGAGATGCCCATCATGAAGCCGAGCCCACCCATCGCGATGCTGAATCCGCCGCCAAGATCCGTCGCCGCGGTCGACGCGGTGGTCTGGACGAGATTCATGTTGCGGTCGGCGGCGAGAAACGATTCCGCTTCGCCGGCGCCCCGTTCGGTGCGCGCGACGCGTATCCCGATGCCGACCAGGACCAGGAAATAGATCGCAATCGCGACCAGGTCGTAGGTGTGCAACTCGGTCATCGGCGCCTGCAGTTGCATATCGTTGCCATGGGCCTACCGATACTACGCAGTTCGCCGCGGGAATATCCAGACCGCTGCAGATGCTGCACCGCGGGGCATTGCAATTTCCGAGCGAGAGCCCTTAAGCTGCCCGTCGAAGCACTCGAGAAAAGAAAGTGCCCATCACCTGCCGATACGCCATCGCCGTGCTCTGCGCGGTTCCCCTCTTCGCCGCGCCCGCGATGGCAGACCGTGAGCCGGTGCTTAAGCAGATCACCGTCCCGCACGACTATTACTATCGCGAGATGTACCTGCCGCAGCTGACTACCGGCCCGAGCGCGCTCGCCTGGTCACCGGACGGCGGTGAGCTCGTGTATTCGATGCAGGGCAGCCTGTGGCGACAGCGCCTCGACTCGACGGTGGCCGTGCAGCTGACGGCCGGGCCGGGCTACGACTACCAGCCCGACTGGTCGCCCGACGGCCGCCGCATCGTGTTCGCCCGCTACGCGGACGATGCAGTGGAGCTGCACGCGCTTGACGTCGAAACCGGCGAGGTCAGCGCGCTGACGAACGGCGGGGCGGTCACACTCGAGCCGCGCTGGTCACCGGACGGAGCGAAACTGGCGGCGCCTGTTCGAGGAACGGCAGAGCGCGGTACCGCGCTATTACTACAGCAGCATCGACCACGAGCTGTCGCCTGCGTGGCTGCCCGACGGCGAGTCGATCGTCTTCGTCGCGAACCCGGAAACACCCTACGGCAGCGGCTCGATCTATGTCCGCAGTATCGACGGCGACGCCGAACCGCGCCTGGTGCGGCGCGAGGAAACGTCCTGGAAGGCGCGGCCGGACGTCGCGCCCGACGGGCGTCGCCTGATCTACAGCTCCTACCTCGGTCGGCAGTGGCACCAGCTGTGGATCGCCGGCATGGACAACGTGGCCGAACCGTTCCCGCTGACCTACGGCGACTTCGACATCACCGCCGCGCGCTGGTCGCCGGACGGTACGCACATCGCTTACGTTTCGAACGAGCACGGCAATACCGCCATACGCGTTCGCGAAACAGTCGGCGGCCGCACCACGACCCTCGAGATTTCCGAAAAGCGCTACGCACTGCCCGTCGGTACGCTCGTCATAGACGTGACCGACGAAGCGAATCGGCCACTCGCTGCCCGCGTGTCCGTGCTGGCTGCCGACGGCCGAAGTTATGCTCCCGACGCCAGCCTGATGCACGCGGACGACGGCTTCGATCGCGACGTTGCCGAATTCGAAACGCAGTATTTCCATGTCCGCGGCGAAGCGCGTCTGGTCGTGCCCGCGGGTCCGGCGCGCGTGACGATCTGGCGTGGCGTGGACTACGAGGTCGAGCGGCGGCTCGTCAGCATCGCGGAAGGCGGCGAGCACGAGCTGGACGTTACGCCAGCACCGTTACCGATGCCGGCGTCCTGGCGCGACTACGTGTCCGGCGACGTTCATGTGCACATGAACTACGGCGGCACGTACCGCGTGACGCCCGAGCGGCTCGTGCGGCAGGCGAATGCCGAGGATCTCGACGTCGTCTTCAACCTGATCGTCAACAAGGAACAGCGCATTCCGGACATCGCGTACTTCGACACCGAACCCGATCGCGCCTCGAATCTCGGCAGCCTGCTCCTGCATGCGCAGGAATTCCATACCAGCTACTGGGGTCACATGGGCCTGCTCGGTCTGGAAAGCCACCTGCTGGTGCCGGACTATTCCGCGTACCCGTTTACCGGCGCGGCGAGCATTTACCCGGACAACGCCACGATTTCACGGCTCGCGAAGGCGCAGGGGGCCGTGGTCGGCTACGTGCACCCGTTCCTGTCACCGCCGCCCGACCCGGGAACTGCCGCATCGCTGACTAACGCGCTGCCGATCGACGCGGCGCTCGGACTCGTCGACTACTACGAAGTCGTCGGCTTCGCCGATCACCGCGCGTCGGCCGAAGTCTGGTACGGCCTTTTGAACTGCGGCATGCGCATTGCCGCCGCCGGCGGCACGGACGCGATGGCGAACTACACGTCGCTTCGAGGCCCCGTCGGCGTGAATCGCACCTATGCGCGGGTCGGCAGCAGCGCCGGCAGTGCCGCGCAGCGCCGTGATCGCTGGCTCGGCGCGCTGGCGGCCGGCAGGTCGGTCGCAACGAACGGTCCGCTGCTCGATATCGAAGTCAACGGCGAACAGCCGGGGGGCGAACTCGCGCTTGACCGCGGTCGGCATGAGCTGGCGGTCACCGGATTCCTGCGTTCGATCGTGCCGGTCGACCACCTTGAACTGGTGTGGAACGGCGAGGTCGTCGAGCGCATCGAACTCGAGGGCGAACGTCGCAGCGTCGACTTCGACACGAGCGTGTCGGTCGACGAGAGCGGCTGGTTGCTCATCCGGGCCTGGAACGAATCGGCGCACCCGCTGGTGTTCGATCTCTACCCGTATGCGACGACGACGCCCGTTTACGTCAGCGTGGGTGGAGAGCCGGCTCGTTCGGCGGAGGACGCCGAATACTTCATCGCCTGGATCGACCGCGTGCGGGATGCCGCCGAGGCGCACCCGGACTACATGAGCGATGCCGAGAAACAGACGGTGCTGCAAAACATCGACGAGGCGTTGCTCGTCTACGAGTCCTGCCGGCGCTGACCGCTGCTTACTGCCGAATGCGGATCGTCAAGCCGGCGGCCAGCGCCCGCGCCGCGCGCGCGACGTCGTCACGTCCGACCGCCTCGAGGCGACGCTCCAGGTCCGCGATGCTTTGTATTTCGCCGAACCAGATCCTTTCCTGAGCCATCCGCATGACGAGTTCCTCGTTGCTTTGTGCCGCGCTCAGGCGGCGGCCCAGCAGGTGCGACTTTGCTTCAACAACCTCGGCATCGGTCGGCGGCTCCTCGACGAGTCGGGTCAGTTCGCTATGTAATAGTTCGTGCAGCGCATCGAGCCTGGCGGCGTCGACGCCGGCCGCGATCGTGACCCAGCCGTGGTCGCCGTCGGAGCGGTAGCGGGCGTCGATGTAGTAGGCGAGACCGCGCCGCGATATTGCTTCCTTGCCGAGGCGACCCTCGTAACCGTGGCTGAGCACGTAGAGCGCGATCGCCGTCGCGTCATACGCCGAATCGCCCGGCGCCGGTGCCGGCACGATGTACCCGAGCTGGGCCTGAGCAATGGGAACGCCGAGTTCGACGAGCCGATCCAGACTGTGGATCGTCGGCGCCGTGAATTGCGTTTCCGGCGCCGCAAAATCGGCGAACTGCCGAGACGCGAGCGCCGACGTCACGCCCGGCTCCACGTTGCCGCTGATTGCGATCAGCACCGGCGCGGCGGTATCGGCCGACGATCGGCCACTGCTCATCAGCCGCTGCAATTCCTGTTCGAGCCGCGTACCCGGGTCCTGCGACAACGGCCCCGATTCGAACGGACCGGCCGTGGCGGAATCGATGCTGTTGCGAATACGCCGAAGCGCTGCGTCGATGTCCCGCGGACGGACGATCGCGTCGAGCGACGCGTAGCCGTGAATGGGCGTATGCGGAGCGACCGGAAGGTCGCCCGCAAGCGCCATCGGCAGCACGACCGAGATCGCCGCGGTGTCCGAAAGATCCGACCTCTGCACCAGGATCGGCGGCGCGCCCGTGTCTGCGGACGTCACCGTTTCGACCGGGCCTGGCACCGGCTCGCGGTCGACAGGCTTGACCGGGAGTGTGTTCGGCACGATCTTCGGTGCCGCGGTCACCGGGTTGCCTGTCGG
>CALKYK010000007.1 GCA_938003715.1 uncultured Gammaproteobacteria bacterium | reverse complement strand
GTTCGTCACCGACGGCGCGACGGAAACGCTCGGCGTCACCACGCTGGGCGAACTCGCCACCGGCAGCCGCGTCAACCTGGAGCCGTCGCTGCGGCTCGGCGACACGATGGGCGGGCATATCGTGTCCGGGCACGTCGACTGCGTCGGCGAAGTGCTGAATATCCGTTCCGAAGCGCGTTCCGTCCGCCTCGAAATCGGCGTTCCCCGCGACTTCACGCGCTACATCGCGACCAAGGGCTCGATTACCGTCGACGGCGTGAGCCTTACCGTGAATGCGGTATCGGACGAGACGTTCGAGGTCAATATCATTCCGCACACCGCCGACGTGACGATCGTGCGGGACTACCAGGCAGGCACGCGGGTCAACGTCGAGGTCGACATGCTGGCCCGCTACCTCGAACGGCTGGGTGGCACTGCCTCCACAGACGTGCCGCCCGTTCATCCTCTGCAGGCACAGGGATATGGCTGACAATACGACCCCGCACCCGAGCGCCAGCGGCGCGTTCAGCAACATCGAAGACATCATTGCCGACATCCGCGACGGCAAGATGGTCATCATGGTGGACGACGAGAACCGGGAGAACGAGGGCGACCTCCTGATGGCCGCCGAGAGGGTGCGCCCCGAGGACATCAACTACATGGCCCGCTACGGGCGCGGCCTGATCTGCCTGACGATGACGCGCGAGCGCTGCGCGCAGCTGCGGCTGCCGCTGATGGTGGCCGAGACGGACCAGCGGCACGCGACAAATTTCACGATCTCCATCGAGGCGGCAGAGGGCATCACGACCGGGATCTCCGCGCACGACCGGGCCAAGACCGTGCGCGTCGCGGTCGCCCCCGATGCGCGGCCGGAACACCTGCGCCAGCCGGGGCACATTTTTCCCGTAATGGCTCAGCCCGGCGGGGTGCTGACCCGCGCCGGCCACACCGAGGCGGGCTGCGACCTGGCGCGCCTGGCCGGCCTCGAGCCGGCGGCGACGATCGTCGAGATCCTGAACGAGGACGGCAGCATGGCGCGCCGCCCCGACCTGGAGCGATTCTCGCGCGAACACGGGGTGCGCATCGGCACGATCGCCGACCTGATTCGCTACCGGCTGGAGAAAGAGCGCAACGTCGAGCGCATTGCCGAACAAAAAGTCGACACCGCGCACGGCGAGTTCACGCTGTACTGCTACGACGACCACGTCAACCGCACCGTGCACGTGGCGCTCGTCAAGGGCGACATCGATGCGGCGAGCGCGCCGCTGGTGCGTGTGCACATCCAGGACACGCTGGGTGACGTACTGCGCGTCCACAACCGCGGCCTCGGCTGGCCGATCGACAGCGCGTTGTCGCGCATCAGTCGCGAGCAGTCCGGCATCCTGGTGCTGCTGCGCGAGCAGGAGTCGTCTCGCGACCTGATGGAAGCGGTCGAGGGCCTCACTTCCGGCTTCGACGAGCTGAAATCGCGGCGCGACGGCGAGTCCGTACTGCGCACTTACGGCGTCGGCGCGCAGATCCTGCGCGATCTCGGCGTGCAGAAGATGCGCGTGCTGTCCGCACCGAAGCACATGTACGGCATTTCGGGATTCGACCTCGAAGTGACGGAATACGTAGAGGACTGAATGGACAGGATCAGGGTCATCGAGGGCGACCTCAATGCGCGCGACCTGCGCGTGGCAATCGTCGCGTCGCGCTTCAACGACTACATCGTGGAGTCCCTGATCAAGGGCGCGGTGTCCTGCCTCGTGCGGCACGGCGCAGTGGAATCCGCCATCGAGATCATCCGCGTGCCCGGTGGCTATGAACTGCCGCTGGCTGTGGAAAAGGTTGCGGCCGGCCGCCGCGCCGACGGCATCGTCGCACTCGGCGCCGTGATTCGCGGCGCAACGCCGCACTTCGACTACGTGGCCGGGGAATGCACGCGCGGCATCGCGGCCACGAGCCGTGCGCACGGCATACCGATCGGTATCGGCGTGCTGACGACCGACACGGTCGAGCAGGCGATCGAACGAGCCGGCACCAAGGCAGGCAACAAGGGTGAGGAAGCGGCGCTCGCCATGATCGAAATGGTCAACCTGCTGCGCAAGCTGGACTGAGACCGGTGTCCGTCTCCTCCCGCAGCCGCGCGCGGGAACTCATCGTGCAGGCACTCTACCAGCGCCTGCTTGCCGGTCACGACCTCGACGAACTGCAGGCGCAGTGCCACGCGCGTGCGGCGTACCGTCGCGCCGACGGGGCCTACTTCGACCGGACACTCGCCGCAATCGTCGACGATCAGGACGAACTCGAGCGCCTGATCGACGGCCTGGCCGACCGGCCGCTCGCGCAGCTCGATCCGGTCGAGCGCGCGATCCTGCTACTTGGCGTACACGAACTGCGCAACGGCGACGACGTCCCGTACAAGGTTGCCATCAACGAAAGCGTGAACCTGGCGAAAAAATTCGGCGCCGTCGACAGCCACAAGTACATCAATGCGCTGCTCGATCGCGCGGCAAAAGAACTGCAGCGCAAATCGGCGTGACGCCGGCGTGGACGAGTTCGAGATCATCAAACGCTATTTCACGCCGGAGCGGCCCGGTCCCGGTGTCGTACTCGGCGTGGGCGACGATGGTGCCGTTCTGCGACCGGACGCCGGACGCGATCTCGTCTGCGTTGCCGACACGCTGGTGGAAGACGTGCATTTCCCTGCACGGCTCGCCGCGGAACACGTCGGGTTCCGCGCCATAGCGGTCAACGTATCCGACATCGCCGCAATGGGCGGTCGCCCGCGCTGGATGACGCTGGCGCTGACGCTCCGGCGGGCTGACCCCGACTGGCTGGACGGATTTTCGCGCGGCATCGCGCGCGCAGCGGGTCGCTACGACGTGGCACTCGTCGGCGGCGATACGACACACGGCGCGGAAATCGTCATCAGTGTGCAGGTGCTCGGCGATATCGAACCGGACCGGGTGCTGACGCGGAGCGGCGCCCGTACCGGTGACGACATCTACCTGAGCGGCACGGTCGGCGACGCGGCGGCCGGGCTTGCGATACTGCAAAGCGGAACTGCACGCAACGACGACGTCGAATTCTTGCTGTCACGTTTCGCCGAACCCGAGGCGCGCGTCGCGCTTGGCCAGGCCATTGCACGGGAGGCGAGCGCGGCGATCGACCTGTCGGACGGCTTGTATACGGACCTCGCGAAGCTTCTGGCTGCAAGCAGCGCAGGCGGTACGATCGAACTCGAATCGCTGCCGGTATCCGAGGCGCTCGAGCGCACGATGGCCCGCGACGATGCGCTGCGTTTCGCGCTCGAGGGCGGGGACGACTACGAACTCTGTTTTACCGCGCCCCCGGGTTCGTTCGGCGGCTCGGTTGCGGGCGTGCCGGTGACGCGGATCGGCAGCGTGACGGACGGTTCCGGGCTGGACTGCACGAAAGGCGGTGTCGCCGTCGACTTCAGATCGACCGGATACAGGCACTTCAAATGACGTCTTCGAATCGCCCGCCCGGTTTCGCCCGTACGGTCATGACGGACCCGGTGCACGTGCTGGCGTTCGGCTTCGGTACCGGGCTAGCGCCGAAGGCGCCCGGTACCGTCGGATCGCTTTTGGGCGTGTTATTCGCCTGGCTGGCGCTGCCGCTCGATGTCGAGTGGCGCGTTGTGGTCGGAATTGCCCTTTTATTCAGCGGCGTCTTCATCTGCGGCGCAAGCGCGCGCCGGATCGGCGTGCACGATCACCCGGGAATCGTCTGGGACGAGATTGCGGCCATGTACCTGGTACTGCTCGTCGTGCCGCCCCGAATCGGGCTGTGGGCCTTGGCATTCGGGCTTTTCAGGCTGTTCGACATCTGGAAACCGTGGCCGATTCGGGACCTGGATCACAGACTCCACGGAGGGGCGGGAATTATGCTGGATGACCTCGTGGCCGCCCTGTACACCGCATTATTGCTGGGTTTCGGGGGGTGGCTATACGGCTGAAGAGAAGCGGCATAAATGGCACGGAACGTCACCGAAATAAAGCGCCCCAGTGATGTCCCCGAGAAGATCGGCAAATACGTCATTATCAACAAGGTTGGTAAGGGCAGCACCGGCACCGTGTACCTGTCGCACGACCCCTACTATCGTCGCGACGTCGCCATCAAGGTCTACAACATCGAGGAAGACTCGGACGCGGATCGCGCACGCGTCTCGCGCAAGATGTTCTTCAACGAAGCGCACATGGTCGGCATGCTGCAGCATCCGAACATCATGCCGATCTACGACGCCGGTGAAGAAAGCGGCAAGTACTACGTCGTTACCGAACACATCCAGGGCGCGCGCACGCTCGCTGCCTATTGCCGCCCCGACAACCTGCTGCGCGTCGACGACGTCGTCGAAATCATCTACCAATGCGCGAAGGCGCTGCACTCCGCCCCCCGCCGGGGCGTCATTCACCGGGACATACAACCGTCGAACGTGATGCTGAC
>CALKYK010000006.1 GCA_938003715.1 uncultured Gammaproteobacteria bacterium | reverse complement strand
CTTCGACTGAGAAAGCCATACCCATCTTGTCCAGCCTCGGCAGCATCAGTTCCGGGAGCCGAAAGCGGGTATCGACGTAGCTCATCCAGAGCGTGACATCGCGACTGTCCGCCATTTCGCCAAACTGCGTCCATAGTGGCTGGATGATTGCATCGAATGTGCTGGTTTCCGGTCTGTCAATGGCCTTGCCGACAATCCGATGGCGCCCGTTACTGGTGAAGTCCATCGCGCCACCCCAGAAAAGTGGCTGTACCCGAGCCATTCTCATTGCGAACTCGGCCGGGCGTTCCATCGACGTGAACTGTTTCAGGATGCCGTGGCTCAGTGCGCCAACCGGCGCCGCGAACGCGGCCGGGAGACGATCGACCAGTTTCTGAGCGCTCCTGAGTCGTAGCCAGTTGTCGTAACCAATGAACAATTCGTCGCTGCCTTCTCCGGCCAGAACCACCGGGACGCCCGCCTTCTCCGCTGCCTGCGAAAGCAGGTAAACCGGGACGCAAACAGGTGCAGCGATCGGCTCATCCTGGTAATACGCCACGTCGACCAGAGATTGCAGGTACAGCTCGTCGTCAATGTCGACGTCAAAATGGCGTGTACCCAGTCTCTGGGCAGTCAGTTTTGCTACGTCACCCTCATGGTAATCCGGATGCGCTTCGTACGATGCGGTAAAGGTGCTGAGGGATCGATGCCGTTCGTTTGCCGTTTCGAGCAGGTATGTCGAGTCGAGTCCGCCCGAAAGAAATACGCCGACGTCCGTATCGGCTTCGAGGCGATAAGTCACCGAACTCCGGAGCAATTCCTCGAGTGCGTCTGCCGCTTCTGCCATGCTGTGTTCGAACCGGGCGCAAGATCTGATCGGATCCCAGTACACGTGCCGAGTCGCGGACAGCGAATCGATGTCGTACACGACGTACGCGCCGGGAGGAACTTTCTGAATATCCTCGAAAAGGCAGCGCGGGGCCGGCAGCGACCGGAAAGCCAGAAAGTGCCAGAAATTTTCGTGATGCAGTGAGCGGGGCACCTCCGGGTGTACCAAGAGCGCCTTGATTTCGGAAGCAAACAACAACGTGCCGGGGGTTTCGAACAGGTACAGGGGTTTGATCCCCATGCGGTCTCTGGCGAGAACCAACTCCCCCCTGTTCCCGTCAAAAATCGCGAATGCAAACATGCCATTCAGTCGTCGCAGCAATTCGTCCAAACCCCACCGGCTGTAGCCTTTGAGAATTACTTCGGTATCTGAATGGTCCGTTTCGAATTTCGAACCGGATCGTTCGAGTTCCTTTCGCAGCTCACGGTGATTGTAGATTTCACCGTTGTAGATAATGTGGGTATTTGCAGCACTGTCGTGCATGGGCTGATTGGCTTCCGGGCTCAGGTCGATAATTGCCAATCGCCGGTGCGCCAATCCTATCGACTGATTCGGAGATATCCAAAGTCCGGATCCGTCCGGGCCACGATGTTCCATCGAGTCCCGCATTTCGGTCAGTATGCCGGCGTCGATCGTACGCCCGACCGAAACCCAGCCCGCTATTCCGCACAAAGCGGTGCTCCTAGCCCGGCAACCCGCCGCAACTGCTGGTCGTATTCCTTGTTGATCCCCAAGCTGGAAAAATCCCGGCCGCGCGCAGCCGCACTTGTCGACAGGCGCGTTACGAGATCCGGGTCATCGATCAATTCCTGAATGGCGGAACACAGGGCGTCCGCAGATTTCGGTTCGATGAGCATGCCGTTGTCACGATCGGTGATGATCTCCGGCAGTGACTTCCAGCGAGTCGCAATTACCGGCATGCCCGTTTGCAGCGCCTCGATCACTGCGCCTGGATACCCTTCTCCGTCGTAATAGCTTGGGAACAACAGCACGTCGTTTTGAAGCATCGCCTGAGTCACCGATGCATGGTCCCCCTCACCAAAGTATCTGATATTCGAAATAGCAGTCAGCTCGGACGGATCAAATCCCGGCATCGCATGACCGTAGACGTTGATTGTGACCTGGTCACCCAGGACTTTCGCCGCGGCAATTATTTCCGGAATACCCTTTTCCCGGCGTAGTTGTGCAACAAACATGAGGTGCCTGCAGGCCTTTCTTATTCTGCAGCCTGAAGAAACTTCTCGTCCTGTCGGCAAGAAGCGCACATTCTTAAGGTGCGAAAACGATTCGACCAGCTGTTTCGTCTGGAGCAGTATCAGGTCACTGCTCAAATAGGTTACTTTGCCCAGGTGTCGCAATAGTGGATTCGCAGTGGACAATACGGCATCGAGATCTCCACCAAAAACCCTGATTGCAACAGGCTTGCGAAACATTTTCGCCAACAACCAGAAAATCGGCCCGGACCCGATCAGTCCGTGCGGAGATATATTGAGCGCTACTACATCAGACCTCGGCAATTTCACGGCGGTCAGGATTATCGACCGAATGAGGACGGCTACGTTCGTACAAAACCTGAAAAATCCCAGGGTCTGGCGCGAGCGCGACAGATTTACGACCTGTGTTGTCCAGAAATCGCTAGCCGAGAAATAGTCCACCAGCGACTCAAACGAGATTTTGGTCCCGCCGACAACGTCATCACCCACGATTCGCGGACCCACCAGTAGTACGCTGGGCTGGCGTTGCGATTCGCTGACGTACTGTGTCACAGCGAAACGTCGTATTGATCGAACCAACATCCGAGGAGCGCGAGCACCCACACCCTGGCTGCTGCGGCTGAACCACTTAATCGCGCAGAGTCTTGCAGTGCCGCCCGACCGTCCTGAAACGTGGTCATCAGCGCATCGCGATCGAACAACTCTGCGAGTGGTTCTCCACTCGCAAAATAAACCTCCAGCTGATCCCAGAACTGTTCGTTCAGCCACTTTGCGAGGGGGATGGAGAATCCCTGTTTCGGATGACTGTAAATGGAATCGGGAAGCCTCGCCCGGCCCGCTTCGCGCAACAGGAATTTTCCGGTTCCCCCGCGAATTTTCTGCGCGAGCGGCAGCCTTCGTGCGAAGTCGGTAATTCGATTGTCGAGTAGCGGCACTCTAACTTCGAGGCTGGCAGCCATACTCATTCGATCGACTTTTGTCAGGATTGCACCGGGCATATAGGTGTGTGCGAGAACTCGCATTATTCTTTCTTTATCGCCCAAACCGGCGAATTGTTCATATATCGTCTCGTAGGTTGCCCTGATGTCTCCAGCACAGCCGGGCAGAAGAGTCGAAGTCTGCTCGGGCGTCCAAAGTGACATGACGTTTCGCAGTTGGCGACGTGGTTCGAGAAGCGAGCAGTGCAACCCCTTGCGCAACTGCCTTGCCAGCTTCTTCCCGACAGCCCTTACCAACAAACCGTCGTCATTGTCAGTCAGCAGTCTCGCGGAAAAGACTCGCAAGGATGCAAGCGGCAGTCGACTGATTCTGGCAACCTTGGCAGCCCACTCGATGTGATTGTACCCACCAAAGTACTCGTCACCCCCATCTCCCGATAACGCCACTTTCACGTGTTGCGCAGTAAATTCGGATAGATACAGCATTGGTATGCATGACGTGTCACCGACCGGCTGTCCGACATGTCGAACAATTTTTGAAAGTATCTGCGGATCGTAGCCGCTGTCCTGGACTCGCATTTCATGATGATGCGTGCCGAGTCTCCTGGCGACGGCAGCCGCGAACTTGCTTTCGTCGTACTGGCTGTCAGAGAAACCCACTGAAAACGTATGCAGCGGGCCGGATGACGTTTCCGCTGCGAACGCGGCCACGGTGCTCGAATCGATGCCTCCGCTGAGGAAGACGCCGACCGGGACGTCTGCCACCATTTGTGAACGAATGGTCTCCGCGAGTAATTCCTGAAGATCCTCGCCAGTCGCTTCTTCCTCCAACGGTGCCGAATCGACCTCGTCGATCCAATAGCGTCCCGTTTCGAATTCGCCATCTTTCCATTTCAGCCACGAACCGGGGGGTAGCTGGCGCACACCATCGAAAAACGTATAAGGATCCGCTACAAAACGATCGACCAGAAACGAACGCAGAGAATCCTGATCGAGTCGCCTCGGTACCTGTGTATTGGCGAGCAATGCACCGATTTCCGACGAGAATGCAAGATCACCTGACGGCCAACGATAATAGTAAAGTGGTTTGATGCCGACCCGATCACGTACGATCGTCAGACTTCTTTCCTGCCTGTCAACGATTGCGAAACCGAACATACCGTTCAATTGGCCCAGGCCGGAAATCCCGTCTCGGATGAACACATTGAGCAGCACTTCCGTGTCACTGCTGGTCCGGAATGACACCCCCTGCGATTGCAGGCTGTCGCGGAGCAATTTATAATCGTATATTTCACCGTTGAAAACAATGACATATCTACCATCCGCCGATGCCATCGGTTGACGCCCGTGCGCCAGGTCAACGATTGCGAGCCGCTGCATCCCGACAGCCCCCCATCCGAGCCCGGTTACACCGTCATCGTCCGGGCCCCGATACGCCAGGCGTCGATTCATGCGTGCGACGGTCGCTTCTGCATCCGGCATCGGCGACGTTGAAACCAGTCCGTTAATTCCGCACATGAAGGCACCAGATTCGCGAAACGAATACGAACGCTTCCAGACAAGCGTGACTGATCAATGTCACACGAGCCGTATTGCATGTTTGCCGTGACAAGAAAAGCAACGATCTCAATTTTGCGTTCCGATCAGTCGCTGTCGCATGGCTTGACGCCCGCGCAAAGTTGAAGCCGGCGATGCAACAAGCCAATACGTTGCAAAAACTACCAGTGCCACGATGCTGATTGCCGCAACCTGCTTCAGGGAAACGATCAGGCTACTGCGTTCGGCCATGACGACCGGAAGCGCATAAACGGGAAGCAACCGGGCAATAGGTCCGTCGGGATTGGCGCGTCCGCGCTTTTCAAGAATCACCAGGAGCGATACCAATACTGCGGCAGCGAGAAACGGGCCGGTAAACGTACCGAAATTCAGCCAGCCCTCGGCAAGCAGGGAAAATCCCGTTCCGCCGCCACGAAGCGCAAATTCTGTATATGACATTCGAGCAAATTCCTGCGCCAGCGTGTCCGGTCGTTCCGGCCAGATTCTCTGTGGCACTACGGCAATCAGTTCCCTGATGTAACTCGCACCTGCCAGATCGCCTGCACTGCGATCTCGAATAACCTCACCGAAAGTTATGAACGGATGTGAGAATTCCGATCCGCCAACGACGGCGCCAATCTCTGGCGGAATTGCACTACCCTGCTTCATTGCCAATGCCATGGCCACCAGGACATCGGGATTGCTGCGTAACATGGAAAACACTTCCGCCAGGATCCAGATCACGCCGAGCGCCAGAATCAGGGACGGCTTGACCTGATGGAGTCTGATATTGCTCGACCGGCAATACAGGTAAAGATACGCGATCAACAGGGTTGCCGCGTAACTTCGGACGGCTATGCCTGCGATCGACCAGACAACAATGACGAACCCGACCGTACGAAACAGGAGTCGCATCTTCCGTCCGACCTTGCCACCTTCCGCCCACACGCAGCTTAGAATTGCGATATTCAGTCCCAGTGCAAATGCGCCGAAACCTGCACCCTCGGCATATTTGGCGGCAAAATTTTCGCGACTTATCAGCGTGTCCAGCCCGACTTGCATGACGTAAATACCATAAAGGGCCGTTCCGGCTATGAACAAAACCACAACGGTATATCGGTCTCTCAGGCGGACGTTCGTTGTCACATTGCGATGCCAGGTAGCCGACACGCTGGTCGACACGACGTTGGCCACAATCGCCACCATGAATATTCCAAGCGCAGCCGCGAGGTAGTTGAGCTGGACCTCGTTGATCAACGTCTCGTCGAAACCGGACAAATTGCGCCAGGTGATTGGTTCCACGATGACGCTGGTTAGCGGATAAAAAGTACCAACGATTGCGATCATCAACGCAATCAGTACGACAAGGTGCATTGGCGACTTGCGCCAATGCAACGCCAGAGTCAATCCGGTGACTGCCCAGATCAGAACACTATAAATCAGCGTCAGCACATCGATACTTCGTCAGAACGATCGAACCGTCACTACCGCCAGGATGATCGCAAAATTTGTCGCTATTACCCACCAGTAACGCCTGAAGTGCCTCGTGGTGAAAAGAATGCGCCATTCACGGATCAGGAGAATAAGCTCGCCTATTCGACCCAGCAGATAGACACCCACTGCCCCGATGATTCCGTATGCGGGAATCAGTATAAAAGCGCCGGCCAGCATGAATATCGCCGCGACGAAATAAGCATTTCGGGCCGCCTCGAAGTCTCCTCGGGCTCGTTGCCAGGGCGTCAACATCATGCCCATCATTTGCAGGTAGACGCCCACCAGTACTATCGCGAATATGTCAATGTCTGTTTGATAGGACGTGCCGAACAGGATGTCTATTATCTTGTCGCTGGCCAGTATCGGTATGAGAATTGCAGCCCCAAATGCCAGCATCGCCCAGCAGAATATTCGGGCGAAGTAGTCTGCAGCCTTGTTCAATCCGTCCCGCCCCATACGCACGGACAGCTCCGGATACAGGGTCTGACCCAATGCGGTTCCGGCAAGGTTGCCCTTCAGAGCAAGGGTCGATTGGGCCATGTAACGTCCGTAGACATCTCCACCGACGAATTTTTCGACGCCGACTTTATCCACGGAACTGACGAATGCCGTTATCAGGTTGAATGAAAGAATGTGCCAGGAATCCCGAATGATACGACGGTCGGACGGGTAAATGTTGCGCCAGTCTGGTCGAAATGCAGTTCCACTCGCGGTCTTGCCGTAGATAAATACGAGGGCAAGGTTTGCTATCGAAAACGGCAACAGATAGGACCAGATAGACTGAACAAAAAAGCCCGTAGTAGCGACTACCAGATATGCAAACGACCAAAGCATGTTTCTAAAAAGCTGTACGTTACCTGCCCCGAAACGCACGGCATTCTCTGCGTATGCCGGCGACGCTGCAGCGTGCAGGAAACATGCCAGCGTCAGGAACAGAGCCTCCGGTGTTGACAGAAAAACGGCGCCGACGGAACCGGCAGTGCTCGACACAACGAACAGGTTCAAGAGCGAAACCGCGGTAATATCGTCCTGATTGAACGATTCTTCGAGGTCTGCAAATTTTCTCACCAGCAATGGGCGACAGAAGTCGATCAGAGAAATCGAACCCAGCAGCACCAGGAAAAGTGAGAATCGTCCGAATAGTTCGGCCTGAAAATTTCGCGCGATTATCGGGAGCGTAACCAGGCCGACGACCGCCAGTCCTGCCTGACTTCCCATAACCTTTGCGAATTGCGCCAGCATCAGATTTTCGGCGTGGCGATCAAGAATCAGCTCTGCCGACCGAGTTCTTTCGACTAGGTATCGCTGTGCTCGTTCGTACTGCTGACCGCCAGCGTCCTGTGCCGTTCGAGCAGATCCAGGAATAATGCCAGCGCGAGGGCGGCAAGAAGACCGACGAGCGACATCATCACGATGACCAGTGCCCGGCGAGGCCTCGACTGGTCATCGTGGTCAGGCGGAATCGCGGGGTCTATGACTCGAAAAGCGAATTCCTCCGTGACATTCGCCAGCATGATTTGACGTATCTGTGCCTCGATCAACCTGAAAACCGCCTGCTCCACGGCCAGAATATTGGTCTTCTCCTGCTCTCCGTACAAGTATGCAAGACTTTCCTCTGCGGACTGAATAGCGCGAGCCTGCATTTCCCGGTTTAGTCGCCTGACCAGCCCATTGGCCCATTCAGCGGCAACATACGGATCGGTCCAGTCAATCGACACCGTTATGAGGCCGTTGTTGTGCTCCGTAACGCGGCGAATCTTCCGATCGAACAGATTGAACGCATCGTTCATCGTGGGGCGGTCCGCTTCCGGCACCATCCATTCCCGGGCGGTGGCGTCCCAGTCATCCGGGAACAGGACGGGCAGTAGATCGTTCTCCCTGATGAACTGTGTCGTAAAGGCCCGGGATCGCAATACGGCCAGAGCTTCCTGTTTGGCAGGTTCGTCTCCAGACAAATTGAAGCCGGCGAAAGATGCCAATCCGGCGATATCTCCAAGATTGCCAAGGGGACTGCCCGATGAAGTATCCGTCGGAATCAGTGAAACACTGGCCCGGTAGACGTTCGGCGTAATCGCCGAGTACGCAATAGCGACGACAAGGAATGCACCGACAACAAACGCAATGACGAGCTTCCTGGCGACGAGTATGTGCCAGATTCGATACAGGTTGATCTCATCCGGGTCGGAATCAGAAATTACGTCATCGACCGATTCTGTCACCCGTCTGTTCAATATACTCTCCGAATCCGAGCCGTCTCCTCGAGACCGGCTGCGAGAATATACTATCGACGACAGACTATTTCATTCCGGAATCAATAGAGGCGTATCGTCCGGCGATTCCGGAGGTGGGTG
Source organism: uncultured Gammaproteobacteria bacterium (assembly GCA_938003715.1). Lineage (GTDB taxonomy): Bacteria > Pseudomonadota > Gammaproteobacteria > Steroidobacterales > Woeseiaceae > SZUA-117. The sequence continues at coordinate 12,953 of CALKYK010000006.1, read as the reverse complement.
TACCGGGTGGTTCGGGAGTGACTCTTCCGGAGCGATGCCGCTCGCGGGCAGGGAGCCATATTCGGGAGCATAGAGGGGCGACGAGTTGTCGAATGCACCGGTGCCCGACTCCGGCGCCGAAAATTCGTAGCTGTCCGGCGAGATTCCCAGTGCGTCGCTGCCTGCTCCGCCTGAAAAGGTCTGGCCGATTTTCGTAGACGATTCGCGCGAAACGCTGCGAAGATTCGCGGCTTGCGATCCGGGATTCGCTGTGCTCGCAGACACGTCTTCGCCGTTCAGTTCATCGCTGATAACGATCTGCTTTGGTATTTCGAACCCCTCCGGAACTTCCGGCTTCATCACACCGTCGCCAGCTCCCCCACCGATCGGATGCATTTGGTTCGAATCGCCGGGCGAATCGGTGGCAGTGTTGGCAAACTCCAATGTCGTACCGGATCCGACATCAACCTGACCGCCAGGCTCTTCGGTCGGGCGTTCGACTGTCTTGTCCCTACTCGACAGGATAATCAATCCGGCAATCAGGGCGATCATTGCAGTGATTGCGATGAAAATTTTCATAATCCTTTCCGGCTTTTGCCTTGCAGCGGGACGCTTTCCCGGTTCACTGCCTGAAGACGATGTTCCAGTTCGTATTGCTTACCCGGTTGACGAACAGGTTTGCCTCTATGACATTGGAATTCATCAGGTACAGTTGATTGTCGCCGGTCACAAGATTCCTCAGCAGAATATCGGACCGGCTATCGGCGTTGTAATCGCCACTTCCAACAACAGTCCAGTTGAGGTTGCTGATCCGGTTAACCGGACCGCTGCCCGATATGTTGGTGCCGTTCATCAGGTACATCCAGTTGTCACCGGTAACAATATTTCTCCACAAGATATCGGAATTTCCGTTCCCGTCATAGTCGCCGCTCGCCACGATTCTGTAGTCGAGGTTGCTGACCCGGTTGACGGCGCTGCTGGTCGCGATCAACGGGCCGTTCATCAGGTACATCCAATTGTCACCGGTTGACGAATTCCGCCACAACACATCGGAGTTTCCGTCGCCATTGTAGTCTCCGCTACCGACGATCTGCCAACTCAAATTGCTCACCCTGTTGACCGGCACGCTGCTCGATATCAACGGACCGTTCATCAGGTACATGTGATTGTCGCCGGTCACGCTGTTTCGCCACAGGATGTCGGAATTTCCGTCGCCGTTGTAGTCACCGTTTCCGACGACATTCCAATCCGTATTGCTGACTCGATTGACGAATACGCTCGACGTAATGGCCGCGCCATTCATCAAGTACATGTGATTCTCGCCGGAAACGATATTGCGCCAAAGCAGATCCGATTTGCCGTCGCCGTTGTAGTCACCAGTGCCGACTATTCGCCAGTTTGCATTGCTGACGCGATTGATCGCCGTCCCGGCTGCCACGAGCGAGCCCTTCATGCCGTACAGGTAATTGTCTCCGGATACCAGGTTTCGCCATACGACATCGGCGCTGTTGTCGCCGTCCAGGTCGGGTCCCAGGTTGCGCCCGCTGGAGAAATAGCGAATCAGGCGCTGAAACCCCAGGCCAGCAGGTGCTCCACCGGGTGTAGATCCGTCGTATCGCGTCGAGTCGTCATTGATTTCGACGAAAATCTCGTGGTCCAGGTTGTCATTGAACGTAACGTTTCTGGCGTCGTTTCCGGAGGAACCGCCAAGTGCTACGTCGAACGCTCCCAGGGTCGGTATGTGCCAGGTTACGGTGGCGTTGTCGCCTTCATTGTCGCCAGTCACGTTGACCGTGACCGACACCTGGCGTGTAGCCGGATTCTCGGAGAACGTCAGGGTACCGTCTGGCGGCGCATTCACTACAGGCAGGTTCGTATTGACGTCGATCGTTCGGGTCACCAGCAAACCGGAGCTGTCGTAGATATACGCCGTCCAGGTGCCGGGTAACTCCCTGAGTCGACCGAACGACATATTGCCGAAACCGCCGCCCGCGCCACCTCCTGTCGTGTCGATTTGTCGGTCCGTAACCAGCGATCGGTAGCCGTGCGGATCGACCATGACCATGGTGAGCCTGTCGTCATAGCCCGCCACGTGCTGCCACCTGAGGAGCAGGGTTTCATTGTCCGAGTAGGTCACGCCATCATCCGCCGTAATTTCCGTTGGAAAATCGGTTACGGTCGATAATTGCAATGTCATGTAGGTGTTGGAACCTGCGCCGGGCGGCACATACGTAAGCGGGGACGTCAGGTTGTCTGAATAGCCGTAAATCGCTCTGCAGGATTCAATGTCGTCGCCGCGAATGTGATTGAGGGAATTGTATGGATCGGCATACATTATCGAAACCGGTTTGTCCGAGTGACCGAGTCCGAATACGTGCCCGGCCTCGTGAGCCACGGTCGATTCGAACGCATCCTGATTGTTTACGAATTGGAATGGATCGGTGAATCCTGTTTGATCGAACGTGGTTGGATTGAGGCGCAACGATCCGTCCACGTAACTCCAATGCCCGATCGCAGTTTCACTGGCTGATGTAGAAAATGGTCCCGCCAGTCCGGCGCCGCCGATCGTGTTATCCCAAACGATTACGACTATGCCGTCGTTCGTATTCGTGATATCCGCCGTTGCATCGATTCCGTCGCCGTCACCATCGGAGCGAATGAACGATACGTTGCACACACCGGTCCATTCGTTGAATGCAGATTCGATCCAATCTCTAACCTGCGTGTCGTTCGTATAGCCAGTCGGCGCACCGGTGGGGTTGTAAACGTAGGGAACGATTCCATTCGGCCATTTACCGAAATTTGCGGAAATCCCGAGCCCCATATGCGTTGGAGCGTCGCCTTTTTTCGGCGTACTGGCCGATACACTGAGCACGAAAAACGACGTGGTAAGGAATACGGTCAGCGATAAGCAATACCTGCGGATTCTGATCATGGGTCTTCGCTCCTAACTCATTGTTCTTGTTATCGACCCGGAGTCTGGCGCGGCACACTACTCAGCAGGGCCTGTCATCCCTGATCTAGTATAGTGCAACCGCCCAGTCGTTCAATTTCGCACAGTTCGGTCGCCGTGTCGTACAGAAACGCGGCCACGCTTGAGCATCGTCGATTCTATTTGGTTGATCGGCCTGGACCGGTAATGCGTCACGCCTGTCGAAAAAATTGACAGACAAACGGCAACGACAGTGTCAGTTGTCGAAAGTATTGATTGCCGCTACCGCTATCGCAGCCTGGTACAGAATCTGTGTCACGTTCGTCCACAGCGTCAGCGGCCGGATTCGGTCGGTTTCGAGCGGCACGACGATGGTGTCGCCCGGCTCGATGGCTGCAGCACCGCTACGCATGAACCATTTCGACCTCCCGCCAGTGACCACAGCGCCATTGGCTCTGACTACGTAGATAAGCTGCTTGTCCGCGCGCCGGGTCAGTCCGCCGCTCATTTGTATGTAATCGTCCCGTGCCAACCCCTGTTGGTAGAGGTGCGACGTATTTTGCTGGATCTCTCCCAGCACAGTAACTTCCTGCGCCATCTTCGGTACCAGGAGACGATCGCCGTCGCGCAGTTCGACATCAAAATCGGCTGCGGCCGCACCGCTCGCCGAAACGAGCGAATCGAGCTCGATGACAAGGCGACCCATTGCTTCAGTTTCACGAAGCTGCTCGAGCAACGACTGTCCTGTCGCAATCGAATCGGGAGATCGGGAGGTCGCCGACTCAAGCGACAACGCATTGAGGTCGGCTTCGAGGCGCCGCGCCAGTAATTCGATCTGTTCCTGCTCTCGCTCACGCAGCGATTCTCTCAGGAATACAGCACCTTCCGGAAACGCTGCGGCGGTCAGGCCACCAGCGCGTTCGAGAAGCTCCGAGAGCGTTTCGCTGCGGCGAATGCGGTACTCGCCAGGGAATGTCACCTCCCCTTCGATATTTACGGTCCATAGCGTATCCCACTCCGGCAGCGCACTGATTCTCAGGTTGTCGTGCTCTTTTAGCGCAAGATCCGCTGAAGTATCGCCACGCAATATCGCGTCGAGATTCACGTCGATGACTTCCGTGGTCCGGTATTCGCTGCCCGCTACTTCGTAGCGCACCAGTTCCGCTTTCACCGTGTACGCTTCCTCGGAAAGATTGCCGCCGGCACGGATCAGGTCACTGACGCGCATGTCGGGTTCGAGAGGATAGGTGCCTGGCGCCTCGACGTGCCCGGTCACGCTGACCTCCCGGAACGGTTCGCCGAAGCGAGACTGGCGCTGCAGCTCTTCAAGGATAGGTTGAACGATGCGTTGACGCCCGTATGCCAGGCTGAACACGTGCACGGTATCCCTCGCCTGTAGAGCAATATCTTCGCTGGAACCCGGATTCCGCACCGCAGCAGCCAGGTTTGCAGAAACGACCGAAACGCGCCGACTATGCGGATTCTCCCTTCTGACAAGTACGTAGTCGGAATCTGCGCCCGGCTTTAGGTCAAGCAACGAGTGAATGAGATCGGACAATCGCATGCCCCGGTTCCACTGGTACGGTCCCGGCCGATGCACGTGACCCTCGAGCGTGACCGTTTCCTCAAGGACCGGCAGGACATCAGGGACAGTAACGATGTCGCCCTGGCGTACCGGCGTTCCAGCACTGGAGACGTTGCCTGCTTCGACGGAAATCACGCGACGCTGTTGTCCCGCATCGATCCGCTCTATCCTGGTACCGTTCGGAAATGCAGCGGCGCTAAACCCGCCGGCCATCCGGATGAGTCCGGCAATCGTCGGGTCCCCCGTCATCTCGTAAATTGCCGGCCGTTTGACGGCGCCGTTGACGCTGACCTGCGGTCCGACAGGCGGAATGAAAATAACGTCGCCAGGCTGCAGCCGACTGTCACCCGACGTGTCACCGTCCAGTAGCAGGTCGTACAGATCCAGCCTGGAAACCAATGCACCGTTTCGTTTTAACTGTATGTCGCGTAACGATCCGATACGACTGATACCGCCGCTCCGGTATAGCGCGCTGCTTATCGTCGCAAGGCTGCTGACGACATACGAGCCCGGACGATTGGCATCACCCAGGACGAATATGCGGATCGACCGCAGGCGTCCCATCGACACGCTCGCCTGCGTACCGATCAGCATTTCCTGCACGCGGCGAGTCATGTCCTGACGAAACTCGGAAAACGGTAATCCGGCGACCGTGATCGGACCGAGGTCGGGCACGTTCAGGATGCCGTCGCGGGAAATCTCGAGTTCGTAAACCGCGTTGACGTTGCCGAACAGCTGAATGCGCAGGTTGTCGCCGGGCCCGAGAACGTAGTCGGCCGGAACCGGACCGGTCATGACCGGGTCGAATGCGTACTCGGTCGATTCGAATACCGCGTAACCAAACGGTTCAAGCAAGCCGACACCGGCCGTCGGTGCATCGAGCAGCGTGACCTCGACCTGAAAGTCACGAAGCGTCGGTTCTGCAGAAAGCCGTTCCTGTATCTGCGACTCCGTCAGTCCCAGCAATCGCACGCTGCCAAGGCCTGGCAGGACCAGGTTCCCCTGGGCATCGATTTCGTAATGGTGACTTCCCTCGACGCCCGCCAGTGCCGGATCGGCACGCAACCGTCGAACGTCGAGTGCACTCAATTCGTCGCGAGGTGTCAGTCGGACTATTACGGTCGAATTGATCGAGGCCTTCGGTGGACTGGCCGCACGAATCGCCTCATTCAGCATCCCGTCTGTGGTTGTTTGCGGCGATAGCGTGTCTTCGGAGAGGCTGTCCCGAGGCGCAGCCTGCGATTCCTCCCGTTGCATCTGCGCCAGTAGTCGCAATGCCTCCTGTCGTTGGGCTGGCGGCAACTGATTCAGAAGTGCCTGCTGCTGGGGCGTCAACTGTGTACTTTGTGCGCCGGCGCTGAGAGGGAGACCGGCGATAACCAGGAACGCCAGGCATAGACCGAAGACCCTCGCAACGGGCGCCGGCAGGCCGGATTTTTTCACTGACAATGAATCGCTCCCCAAACGAGTTGCGGAATTGTACCAATGTTGACCGACTGACAACCTTTGGTTCGTTCGCTCAATGCGACGTTCGCCACTGGACGTAGCCGCGAAAGTCCTCGTTGCTTCGGCCGATGACAGCGTGATCAATCTGCTCCACCCCAATGCCAACGTCGAGAATGCCGTAAGGCAGCAAGCGACGGTGGCTGAAATCGACACTCACGATGTCTTCGCGCGTCGGCGTGAGTCGAGCTCGCGGATCCGGCGCTCCACCGCGATTCAGGGCGCCGAGGCGGAGCGTCGCACGCCATTCTGTGCCGGCGCTGTTCAATGTCGACAGGCCGAGCGACACCAGGCGCGCGTCGTTGTCCGCGCCGTGCCCGACCGACCGACCGCGGTAGCGATAGCCGGTTTGGTAGATCGTGTGGTTGTAGGCACAGTTGAACGCCTCCGTCGACTCGTGGAACTGGCAGCTCGTGCCGACAAACTCGGCAAACGCGCGATACGACCAGCGGCCTCGCCATACGCCGCTCACCTCCGCGCCGAACAGGCCGAGGTAGCGGCTCGGAAAGCCCCCCGCCTCGTCCTCGCCGATCATTTGTCCGTAGAAGGCTGTATTGAAGCCGAACAGCGGGCGCGACCATCGGGCGTCGAATCCGGCCAGCTGGTTGCCTGGCTCGTTGTCGGGATCGATGCCCTGCCCGCCCCGGTTGTCGATGCCGGCCAGCAAATCAACGAATGTATCGCATCCGCACGGCCGCCCGCGCGCGCACCACTGCGCGGTGCGCGACAGCCCGATTTCGAGCGCCGGCAGCGGCCTGAAATTCATGCGCATGCCGAAGAAGCGCGCGTTCGGTATTGCACGGTCAGTCTCGAACTGGCCGTAGTGCACCGACGGGTCCCAAGGCCCCAGCCAGGACAGCCACTTGTTGTCGAAAGGATCCGTGAAATTTCGGTCGAGCGACAGCGACGGGATCGGCCTTGCGTTGTTCGAAAGTATCAGGCTGCCGTCCCAACCCGGCCCCCACCAGCGATCGAGTGTGTTGGCAGCCACCGTCCAGTTGCCGATCGCGATTCCGATTGCACTACCGTCGGCGCGAAATTCTTCGCCGTCAGATGGCGAATCGAAGGCCTGACCGCGAATCGTGATGCTCAGTCGGTCGCCAGTCCACGTGATGCCGCCGTCGATTTCGGCCTGCTCGCGCGGCGAGTTTTCGAATCCCCGTATACGCGTCGGATCTTCCGCGATCGCAGCACTGGCCCGGTACTGGATCTCGTCAGTACGCGTTTCCCAGTCGGCTCGGGTCCGAATCCGGTGCAACGCGAGCTGAACATCCGGCGCCAGCGCAGCGCGCGAATCGACCGCACGAATGTCGGCCATGACCGGACCCCATGCCAGGGGCCAGGTCGTTACCGGGCCCTTGATGACGCCGCGATCGGCAAGCAGCTGGATGTCCTGACGAAGTGCGACGTCGCCGGCGGGAATGTAGGGACCTGCCAGGCCGTCATTGGCCAAAACTAAGCAAATCAGGGCAGCCGCCAGGCGGCTGGCGTGGTAGCTCATGCGGATTGGGATTATCCTCGTTCGTTTGCCGCGAAATGTTAGCAAGTTCGAGGTCGGGTCGCCCGCCGGCGCGGGTTCCACCACGATTCCGTTCGGCCAGGTCGCCGGCTTCAGCGGGCTCCTACGCGTTCGAGCGCAACGACTCGATCTTCTGCAGCAAGCCTCGCGTTGAGTCGTTCGAGCCGTCGTAGGCCGCGTCCCCCGCTACAGCGCCCTCCACTCCCTTCGCCAGCCGTTTTCCGAGTTCGACGCCGTACTGGTCGTAGGAATTGATGCCCCAGATCACGCCCTCGACGAATACCTTGTGCTCGTAGAGGGCGATCAGCTGGCCCAGCACGTTCGGCGACATCTTCGGTACGACCAACATGCTGCTCGGGCGGTTGCCCGGATGCATTTTGTGCGGTGCAAGGCGCCTGATCTCGGCCTTTGACGCGCCGGCTGCTTCCAGATCGGCGGCCGCCTGCTGCTTCGAATAGCCGTCCATCAGGGCCTCCGCTTGCGCCAGGCAGTTCGCGATTGCCAGGTCCTGCTGCCGCTGCGAGCCTCCGGACGACGCCACCGGCAGGATGAAATCCACCGGGACCAGGCGCGTGCCCTGGTGCAGTAGCTGGTAGAACGAGTGCTGCGCGTTGTTGCCCGCCTCGCCCCAGATCAGCGCGCCGGTCTTCGCCTTTACCGGCCGACCATCGGCGCGCACGCCCTTGCCGTTACTCTCCATCTGCAGCTGCTGCAGGTAGGCAGGGAAGCGGTCCAGCCGGTTGTCGTACGGCAGGATAGCCTGCGACTCGGCGCCGAAGAAATTGTTGTACCAGACACCCAGCAGCGCCATTAGCACCGGCAGATTCTCGTCCGGCGACGCGTTGCGCAGGTGCTGGTCCATGCGCCGGGCACCGGCGAGCAGCGCCCAGAACCGGTCCGCCCCGATCACCAGGGCCAGTGAAAGACCGACCGCCGACCAGAGCGAATAGCGGCCACCCACCCAGTCCCAGAAACCGAAGCGGTAGTTTGGGTTGATGCCGAATACGTCCATCGCCTGGTGATTCGTCGACGCCGCGGCGAAGTGGTGCTCGATAGCCTCGGAGCCCAGCGTCGTCGAGACCCACTCCGCGGCCGCGTTTGCGTTCGTCATCGTCTCCTGGGTCGTGAACGTCTTCGAGCAGATGACGAACAGCGTCTCCTCCGGGTCGAGCTGCTCGGTCAGGTCGACGAGTTGCGTACCGTCGACGTTGGAGACGCTGTGGAAGTTCATGCCCGGCTGCCAGTAGTGCCTGAGCGCCCGGCTCGCCATGACGGGACCCAGATCCGAACCGCCGATGCCGATATTAACGATTTCCGTCAGGCGCCGACCGGTATGCCCGCGCAGCTCGCCCTGCTGGATCGCCGAGACGAACTCCCGCATCTTTTCCAGCACCTCCCAGATCTCGGCGACGCCGGGCGTTTCCAGCGCCACCTGGTCGGAGAGCTTCGAGCGCAGCGCGACGTGCAGCACCGCCCGCTCCTCCGTGTTGTTGATCAACCCGCCGGAAAACATCGCATCGATCGCGTCCGGCACGTTTGCCTCTTTCGCAAGCTTCACGAGCAGTTTCTTCGTCCTGGCGGTGACGAAGTTTTTCGAGTAGTCGAGGAAGATGTCGCCCGCTTCGGCCGAGAAGCGCGTAAAGCGCTGCGGGTCTTTCTTGAAGAGATTGCCCAACGACGCATTCTTCATGTCGTCGCGATAGTGGGTTTTCAATGCCTGCCAGGCCGGCAGGTCGGTCGGGTAGCGCGCGGACAGTTTTTTCTCAGGCACGTTTTTTCAGATCGACGTCGTAAAAGTCGAGATACCAGTCGACGAACTTCTTCACACCGACTTCGATCGGCGTCGACGGCGCGTACCCCACGTCGGCCGCCAGGTCCTCCGTGTCGGCCCAGGTATCCGGCACGTCGCCCGGCTGCATTGGCAACAGGTTTTTCTCAGCTTCTTTACCGACGCACGCTTCGATCACCTCGATGTAGCGCATCAGCTCAACCGGCTGCTGGTTGCCGATATTGTAGATCCGGTAGGGCGCGCGGCTGGTGCCAGGATCCGGACGCTCCGCGTCCCATTCGTCGTTTGACTTTGCCGTGTGGTCCATCGTCCGGATCACACCCTCGACGATGTCCTTGACGTAGGTGAAATCACGGCGGTGGTTGCCATAGTTGAAGACGTCGATCGGTTTGCCCTCGATGATGTTCTTCGTGAACATGAAAAGTGCCATGTCGGGCCGACCGTAGGGTCCGTACACGGTAAAGAACCTCAGGCCGGTTGTGGGCAGCCCGTACAGGTTCGAATACGTGTGCGCCATCAGCTCGTTGGCTTTCTTGGTCGCGCCGTACAACGCCAGAGGATGGTCGACGTTCTGGTGTATCGAGAACGGCATCGCGGTGTTTGCGCCATATACCGAGCTCGATGATGCGTAAACGAGGTGTTCTACGCCATGATGCCGGCAGCCCTCGAGGATGTGCAGCGTGCCGACAATGTTGCTGTCGATGTACGCATGCGGATTTTCCAGCGAGTAACGAACACCTGCCTGCGCAGCAAGATGCACGACCTTGTCGAATCCTTCGTCGGCGAACAGCTTCTCCATCGCGCCGCGATCAGCGAGATCAGCGCGTACCATCGTAAACCGGTCGAAGTCGTCAAGGATGGCCGCACGCGCGTCCTTCAGTGAGACATCGTAATAGTCGTTGAAATTATCCAGGCCTACGACCGTATCGCCGCGCTCAAGTAACTGTTTTGCGGTGAAAAATCCGATAAAGCCCGCGGCGCCGGTGACGAGGATCTTCATAGCATCGGTTTTCTACAGGCGCCCGTCGGCGGCGGCTGCTGGCAGCAGGTACTTGATATCGAACAGGATCGAATCCTTCTTGCCAAACGCCTTGATTCCTTTTTCGCCGAGCTGGCGAAACTGTTCGTGCGCTACCGCGAGTATGATCACATCATACGCGCCTTTGTCCGGTTTCTCTTTCAGCGCAATGCCGTACTCGTGCTGCGCTTCCTCTGCGTCCACCCACGGGTCGTGAACGTCTACCTCCGCGCCGTAGGACCCAAGCTCCGAAACGATGTCGACAACTTTCGTGTTTCGGACATCCGGACAGTTCTCTTTGAAAGTGAGCCCCATGACGAGCGCCTTTGCACCGCGAATTTCAATGCCCTTTCGCAGCATCAGCTTGACGATTCTTGATGAGACGTAAAGCGCCATGTTGTCGTTGATGCGACGGCCGGCGAGGATCATTTGCGGGTGGTAACCGAGCTGCTGCGCTTTGTAGGTCAGGTAGTACGGGTCGATGCCAATGCAGTGCCCGCCGACCAGCCCCGGACGAAACGGCAGGAAGTTCCACTTCGTGCCGGCGGCGACCAGCACCTCTTCCGTGTCGATGCCGACGCGTTCGAAAATCATGGCCAGCTCGTTGATCAGCGCGATGTTCACGTCGCGCTGTGTGTTCTCGATCACCTTCGCAGCCTCGGCGACCTTGATGCTGGATGCCCGGTGCGTCCCGGCCTTGATGATGGAGCGATACACCGAGTCGATGAACTCCGCCGCTTCAGGCGTCGATCCCGACGTCACCTTGAGTATCGACGGCAAGCGGTGTTCCTTGTCGCCGGGGTTGATGCGCTCCGGGCTGTAGCCGACGAAAAAGTCCTCGTTCATCTTCAGGCCGGATCCTTCCTCGAGGAACGGCACGCAGAACTCTTCCGTCGCCCCCGGATACACCGTGGACTCGTAAACGACGATGTCGCCTTTCTTCAGAACGGTTGCGAGCGCCTTGCTGGCCTCGCGCAGCGGCGTCAGCAGCGGCCGGTTGCCGGAACCGATCGGCGTCGGGACTGTGACCACGTAAAAGTTGCAGTCAGCCAGGAACGATACGTCATCGGCGTACCGAAGGTTCTTCGCCTCGGCCAGCTCCTCGTCGCTGACCTCGAGCGTCGAGTCGCTGCCGGCCTCCAGCTCGGCGATACGCTCGCGCTTGACGTCGAAACCGACGGTCGGATATTTGCGGCCGAACTCCACCGCGAGCGGCAGGCCGACGTATCCGAGTCCGACGACGCCGATACGCAAATTGTCGATAGCGAATGTCATGCTCACACAGGCAGGGTCAGGATCGCAGCACTAGATAGCACAGTCGCCGGGGCAATGCCCGGCAGCACGTCGCGTCCGGCCATGCGACCGGCTCGACATACCGCTCTGGACCGGGCGTGCGCGAACTGCGCGCCGGTCAGCCCAGGTACCAGAGCGCGGCCAGGCCGGTCAGCGTCATGACGATCGCGTACGGCAGCGCCATGACCACCATCTTCATGTACGACAGCCGGATCAGCGGCGCCAGTGCCGAAGTCAGCAGGAACAGGAACGCGGCCTGGCCGTTCGGCGTGGCAACGCTCGGAATGTTCGTGCCGGTGTTGATTGCCACCGCCAGGTTGTCGAACTGCTCGCGGGTGATTTCGCCGGCCAGGAACAGTTCCTCGACCTCGGTGATGTAGACCGTCGCGACGAAGACGTTGTCGCTGATCATCGACAGCACGCCGTTCGCCACGTAGAACAACGCCATCTGCGCTTTGCCCTCGAACAGCATGACCCAGTCGATCACCGGTCCGAACAGTCCCTGGTTATCGATGACCGCGACGATGGCAAAGAACACCACCAGCAGCGCGGTGAACGGCAGCGCTTCCTCGAACGCATGGCCGAGCCGATGTTCCTCGGTCACGCCGCACATCGCCGTGGCCAGCACGATGACCAGCAGGCCGACGACGCCGGGCTCCGCCAGGTGCAGTCCCAGCGCGATGACCAGGACCACGGCAACGGCACCCTGCGCAACCAGCACCGCCTTCTGCTCGTTCGTGCGCTTGTTCGACATCTCGGCGTCGTATTCCTCGAGGACCGCACGCACCTTGTCGTTCAGCGGCTGCCCGTAGCCGAACGACTTCGTCACCTCGAGCAGCATGCAGGTAATCAGGCCGATGACCAGCACCGGCATCGAGATATGTGCCATGCGCAGGAAAAACTCGAGGAACTCCCAGTCCATGATCTCGGCGATCAGCAGGTTCTGCGGCTCGCCGACCAGCGTGGTCACGCCACCGAGAGCGGTGCCGACCGCGCCGTGCATCATCAGGCTGCGCAGGAACGAGCGGAAGTCCTCGAGATCGTTCCTGTGCAGCTCGATGACCTCGTCATCTTTCGCGTGGTCGTGGTCGTGGTGGAACGTCTTGCCGGAGGCGACCTTGTGATAGACGCTGTAGAAACCCGCCGCCACCGTGATGATCACCGCGGTCACGGTCAGCGCGTCGAGGAACGCGGACAGGAACGCCGCAGCGAAGGAAAACATCAGCGATAACAGGATCTTGGAGCGGATGCCCAGAAGGATCTTCGTGAACGTGTAGAGCAGCATCTCGCGCAGGAAGTAGATGCCGGCCACCATGAACATCAGCAGCATGATGA
>CALKYK010000005.1 GCA_938003715.1 uncultured Gammaproteobacteria bacterium | reverse complement strand
GCGTGTCGGGCGACGGCGTCGACCAGGACGACATGATCGCTTTTTTGGGCGTGCACGAGGCGGCGGAAAATCTCGGCGGCTTCGGCAACGCGGCGCCCGCGATGCGTGCCGATACGCTCGCGCCGCAGGGCACGCGGCTGCGCTACGTGAACTGTCCGGTTACACCTTATATAAATAGCGACGAGCAGAATGTCTGTGCGGGCAAGTAGCGTACTGCTGGCACTGTGGCTGGCATCACCTGCGACCGCGCAGGAACCGGCTGCGAACGACGGCATCGAGTGCGTGCCCTACGAGGGGCCGGTGCGGCGTCGGCCCGGGCGGCCGGTGCTGCCGGTCGAGTACTGCGAGACCGAAGGCCTCCCCCCCGCGGTCTGGGGACCGTTGCCGGAATTCGCCGCGGTACCGGACCGCTGGCGCATCGTCTCGTCGCTCGGCTACCCGGAACGGCTGTGGGATCCCTACAGCGGCAACAACGTGCTGAAAGGCGACCGCCCGGCGTTCGGCGAGGACTGGTTCTTTTTCGTTTCCCTGATTTCCGACTCGACGTTCGAGTCGCGCGAGCTGCCGACGCCGGTCTCGATCACGTCGTCCACGGATCCCGGCGCGCTGGACATCATCGGCGGGCCCGGGCAGACGATGTTCATCGAGAACCTGATCACGGAGTTCGTGCTGTACAAGGGCGACACCGTGTTCAAGCCGCCCGACTACGAGTTCCGCTTCATCCCGGTGTTCAACTATACGAGCGTCGAGCTCGACGAGCGCGGGCTGGTCAAGGTCGACCCGACCTCGGGCACGACCCGCCGCGAGGGCTTCGTCGGCATCCAGGGCCTGTTCATCGACAAGCATCTGCGCGACGTGTCGGAGCGCTACGATTTCGACAGCGTGCGCGTCGGCATCCAGCCGATCACCGCTGACTTTCGCGGCTTTTTGTTCCAGGACAGCCCGTTCGGCATCCGTCTGTTCGGCACCCGCGACAACAACCGCTGGCAGTACAACCTCGCCGCGTTCCGCCGCATCGAGAAAGACACGAACAGCGGTCTGAACGACATCACCGAAAACGATCTCTCCGACGCGTTGCGCGACGACGACGTTTATCTCTTCAACCTGTACCGGCAGGACCTCCCGTTTCTCGGCTTCACCTCACAGGTCGCGCTGGTACACAACCGCAACCGCGAGTCCGACGAGCCGTTCATCGACGACAACGGCTTTCTTGTGCGTCCGGCTGCGATCGGCACGCAGCGGCCGCGTGAGTACGACGTGACCTACCTCGGCTACAACGGCGACGGCCACATCGGCCGACTGAACCTGACGGTGTCCGCGTACTACGCATTCGGGGACGAGTCGTCGGCGACGTTCGTCGATGCGCAGAGCGACATCAGCGCGGGGTTCTTCGCCGCCGAGGCGTCGCGCGACTTCGACTGGATACGCGCCAGGGCTACCGTCGTTTATGCGACCGGTGACGACGATCCGTTCGACGACGAGTCGAACGGCTTCGACGCGATCTTCGAGAACCCGCTGATCGCCGGCGCCGACACGAGCTTCTGGATTCGCCAGTTCGTGCCGCTGATCGGCGGCGGCAGGGTCGCGGTATCGGGCCAGAACGGCATCCTGAATTCGCTGCGGCCGTCGAAGACCCAGGGCCAGTCGAACTTCACGAACCCGGGCCTGTTGCTCGCGGGTCTCGGAGCCGATTTCGACCTGACGCCGAAGCTCCGGTTGTCGATGAACGCGAACCAGCTCTGGTTCGACAAGACGGCATCGATCGAGGCGGCGCGCAACCAGGCGCCGGTCGCAAGGGACATCGGCCAGGACCTGTCGCTGTCGGTGATCTACCGGCCGCTGACGTCGCAGAACATCGTGCTGCGCCTCGCCGCATCGGCATTGATCCCGGGGCAGGGCTACAGGGACCTGTACGGCGACGAGACGCCGTTCTCGCTGCTGGCCAACCTGGTGCTGGCGTACTGATGCGCGCGCTGCTGTCGTTCGGCGTTCTCGCGATTCTCGCCGCGTCGTTCGCGTTGGCGGCGGAATACGAGAAGCCGCAGAAGATCGATTACCCGATTTATCCGCCGGCGCCCGCACGCCAGGAGCCGGCCGAGGCCGAGGCGAAGAGCGCGGGCTGCGTCAGCTGCCATACCGCGAGCGATGCGAAGACGATGCACGCGAGTCCGGCCGTCGTGCTCGGCTGCACCGACTGCCACGGCGGGCAGGCCGGCGTGTTCGCGCCTGTAGGTGCGCCATCGGAGGACGCGTACGACGCCGCCCGCGATGCCGCGCACGTGCAGCCGCTGTACCCGGAATCCTGGCACTACCCGTCCAGCGCAAACCCCGAGCGCTCGTACACCCTGCTGAACAGGGAAAGCCGCGAATTCACGCGCTTCGTCAACCCGTCCGACTATCGCGTGGCGGGCGAGGCCTGCGGCGCCTGCCACCAGTCGATCATCGACGCGGCGGTGCGCAGCCTGATGGCCACCGGCGCGATGCTGTGGGGCGGCGCCTCGTACAACAACGGCATCCTGCCGTTCAAGAACTACGTGCTCGGCGAGGCCTACACGCCGGACGGGGAGCCAGCGAAGATCGAGGGGCCGGACCTGCCCGCCGAGACGATGGAAAAATACGGCGTGCTGCCGGAGTTGCTGCCGCTGCCGAGCTGGGAGTCGGTCAGGCCCGGCGACGTGTTCCGCGTTTTCGAAGCCGGCGGCAGGAACATACTGAACCTGTTCCCCGAAACCGGCGTGCCGAACGTGCTCGGACTGATTCAGCGCCTCGAGGAGCCCGGGCGTCCCGACATCCGCCAGTCGAACCGCGGGCCCGGCACCGGCGCGCGTATCTCGGTACCGCTGATCAACATTCACAAGACGCGGCTGAACGATCCCTTTACCTGGTTCATCGGTACGAACGACCAGCCGGGCGACTATCGCTCGTCGGGCTGTGCATCCTGTCACGTCGTGTACGCGAACGATCGCGATCCGCGCCATTCGGGCCCGTATGCTGCATTCGGGCGCGACGGCGAAAGCGCGAGTGCTGACCCGGCAATCCCCAGAGGCGAGCGCGGCCACCCGATTCGCCACGAGTTCACGCGCGCGATCCCGACCAGCCAGTGCATGATCTGCCACATGCACCAGCCGAACATGTTCCTGAATTCCTTCCTCGGCTACACGATGTGGGACTACGAATCGGACGCCCCGCACATGTGGCCCGAGGAGCAGCTGGAGCTGTCGATCGCGGAACAGCGTGAGCGCCTCGATCGCAACCCCGAAGGCGCGGTCGTGCGCGGGCTGTGGGGCGACCCGGAATTCCTGCGCAACGTCACCGATTTGAACCCGCAGCTGAACGACACCCAGTTCGCGGACTACCACGGCCACGGCTGGAACTTCCGTGCCGTGCAGAAGCGCGATCTCGAAGGGAACCTGTTAGACGCCGACGGCAACGTCGTCGCGAACGATGATCCCGACAAATTCGACAAGGCCGTGCACCTGTCCTCGATCCACGTCGACGTCGGCATGCACTGCGTCGACTGCCATTTCTCGCAGGACAGTCACGGCAACGGGCACCTCTACGGCGAGGTGGCGAGCGCGATCGAGATCGAGTGCAAGGACTGCCACGGCACCGCGAAATCCTACCCCGACCTGCGCACGTCTGGGCCGGCGGCGCCGCCGGGTGGCAGCGACCTGCGCCTGATAAGGAACGCCGACGGCAGGCGCCGCTTCGAATGGATCGACGGCGCGCTGTACCAGCGCTCGGCCCTGAACCCCGATCTCGAGAGGCGCCTGAGTCTCGTCAGGGACAGCGTCGATCCCGGGCACGACGCTTACAACGAAAAGGCAGCGCGCGCGAAGCTGATGAGTCGCGACACGGACAGCCAGGACTGGGGCTTGCAGGTCTCGTACGAGGAGCTCGCGCACTCCGACGAGGAGATCGAGTGCTACACCTGCCACACGTCGTGGATCACGAGCTGCGCCGGCTGCCATTTGCCGATCGAGGCGAACTGGAAGACGACACGGCACCACTACGAAGGCGGCGAGACGCGCAACTATGCGACCTACAACCCGCAGGTGGCGCGCGACCAGATGTTCATGATCGGCAAACGGGGGCCGGTCAACGACGAAAAGATCGCTCCGGTCCGCTCGTCCTCGGCGCTGGTGCTGTCGTCGACGAACGCGAATCGCGAGCGCATCTACATCCAGCAGCCGCCGGTCGCGTCATCCGGTTACAGCTCGCAGGCGATGAATCCTCACTTCCCGCACACGACGCGCAAGACCGAGACGAAGGCCTGCACGAACTGTCATCTCGCGGAAGACGGCAGCAACAACGCGCTGATGGCGCAGCTGTTGTTGCAGGGCACGAACTTCGTCAACTTCGTCGGCTTTAACGCCTGGGCGGGACTCGAAGACGCGGTGCTGGCGGTGCAGGTGACCGAATGGGAGGAGCCGCAGGCTGTGCTTGGCTCGTACCTGCAGCGCTACGCCTATCCCGCCAATTATCGCGCCTTCGTCGACGGCGGCCGGCAGCTCGATACCGCGCACGCGCATCGGTCGGGCAGCGCGCGCTGCCTGCAGCTCCGCGGCGAATACCTGTACGTTGCCGAAGGTTTGAAGGGCGTGCGCATCTACGACGTCGCGAACGTCGCAAACAAGGGTTTCAGCCAGCGCATCGTCGACGCGCCGTTCAGCGCGCTTGGTCACGACCCGCACCTCGCAACGACGGACGCGACCTGCATCGCGCTGCCGACGAACCAGCCCGTGCACCCGCCGCGGAACGAGGGCGAACTGATGCGCGACGTGAACCTCGAGCAGCCGTTCCACCCGGTGTACAACTACGCGTTCGTCACGGATCGCGTCGAAGGCCTGATCGTCACCGACGTCAACACGTTCGCGGACGGCGATCTCAACAACAACTTCGTCGAGCGTGCGCTGACCTGGAACCCGGACGGCGTGCTGGACGGCGCCCGGCACCTGACGATCGGCGGGCATTACCTCTATGTAGTGGCCGACCGCGGCCTCGTCATCGTCGACGTCGACGATCCGCTGGCGCCGCAAACGGTTGCGACCGTGCCGCTCGACGACGGCCGCGCCTCGGCGCTGCAGTTCCGCTACCTGTTCGTCACCGACGCCGAGGGCTTGAGGGTCGTCGACGTGACCGACCCGGTGGCGCCGGTATTGATCGGCGATGCCCTCGTACCGATGGCGGACGCGCAGCGCATTTACGTCGCCCGCACCTACGCCTACATCGCGGCGGGTGCGCAGGGACTGGCCATCGTCGACGTGCAGAAGCCACCCGCGCCGGCGCTCGTGCAGTTCTTCGATGCCGGCGGGAGAATCAGCGACGCGCGGGATGTGATCGTCGGCACGACCAACGCGTCGCTGTTCGCCTACGTCGCCGACGGCCGCGGCGGCCTTAAGGTGCTGCAGCTCACCTCGCCGGCGTCGCAGCCGAATTTCTACGGCTTCAGCCCGCGGCCGGTGCCCGAGCTGATCGCGATCTACTCAACGGACAGCCCGGCGCTGGCGCTGTCGAAAGGGCTCGACCGCGACCGGGGCGTCGACGAGACGGGCGGACAGATCGCGGTGTTCGGCCGCCGCGGATCGCGGCCGCTGAACGACGAAGAAATGAAGAAACTGTATCTCGATGCCGAAGGCAAACCGTGGACGGTGCGCGATGAATAGATATTGTCTCCCGATGCTGCTCCTGGTCACGGTTGCCGGCGCAGCCGAACTGCCCGATCGCGCGGACGAAAAGCACATGGGCGTCGCCACCTGCGCAGCGTCGCAGTGCCACGGCTCGGCGGCGCCGCGCGACGGCTCGAACGTTTTGCAAAACGAGTACGTCACCTGGACCCGCGACGACCCGCACGGCAAGGCCTACGAAACCCTGAACAGCGAGCAGTCGCAGGCCATCGCCGCGCGCCTCGGCCTGCGCTCGGCGCGGACCGCGGACATCTGCCTCGATTGTCACGCCGACAACGTTCCGGCGGAGCGCCGCGGCGAGCGCTTCCAGCTTTCCGACGGCGTCGGCTGCGAGGCCTGCCACGGCGGCGCAGAAAACTGGTTGTCGACGCACTACAACGTGCCGGCCGTGACGCACGCGGACAACGTCGCCGCAGGCCTCTACCCGACGGACGCAGCGGCGGATCGTGCGACCCTGTGCCTGTCCTGCCACCTCGGTACGCGCGACAAGTTCGCGACGCACCGGATCATGGCGGCGGGCCACCCGCGCCTCGCCTTCGAACTCGACACGTTCACCGAGCTGTGGCGCACGGCCGGACGGCAGCCGCATTACCGGGTCGACGACGACTACCGGGCGCGCAAGGCCGACTTCAGCCATGCCTATACCTGGGCGACCGGCGTGCTCGCCGATGCACGACAGCGGCTGGCGCTGGTGCGCGACCCCGCGTTTGCCGCAAGCGGCCTGTTCCCCGAACTGGGTCTCTACGACTGCCACGCATGCCACCGCACGATGAAGACGGTGCAGTGGCGCGCACTGCCGAGGCACGGCGGGTCCGGTCCGGGCGTGCCGTTTCTCAACGACTCGAGCTTCGTAATGGCGCTGTCGATCGCCGCGGGCACGGCGGCCGACCTTCGCGCACCGCTCGAGGCGGCACTGTCGCGGCTGCACGTCGCGGCGTCCGGCGGCATCGAGGAACTTCGTGCCGCGGCAGCCGAACTCGACCGGCAGCTCGCAGCCGTGCAGGCCCGTATCAGCGACGACGGCCTGCGCCGCGGCAGCCGCGCCGTGCTCGATGCGCTGCTGGCTTCGGCGGCGGCGGGCAATTTCCTCGACTACGTCAGCGCCGAGCAGGCGTTCATGGCGGTGCAGATGTTCGCCATCGAACTCGGCGACCGCCGCCTCGAGGCGGCGCTCGACGACCTGGCGCGGAGCCTCGAGGACGACGAGCGCTACCGGCCGGCGCAGTTCGCGCGCCTGCTCAACCAGGGCAGGTGACGCGCGGCAGCGTTGCTGCATGCTAGACTTCCCGGCGCTTTGTCCTGGTGCGCCTGACAACACGAATGAAAAATTTCATCAGGGAATTGCGGCGCCGCGAGGTGTTCCGCACGGCCGGTCTCTACGTCGGCGTCTGCTGGATCCTGATCGAGGTGGCCAGCGTTCTGCTGCCGACGTTCGAGGCGCCGGAGTGGGTGCTGCGCATCATCATCATCGCCGCCGTCGTCGGTTTCCCGGTCATGCTGGTGCTGGCATGGGTCTACGACCTGACCGCACGCGGCATCGAAGTGCAGGCCGACCCGACCGACACGGTCGTCGCACCGTTCGGTGGGCGCAAGATGGACTTCGTCGTGATCGGCGTGCTGTCGGTGGCGCTGATCCTGTCGGTCTACTTCAACCTGACGCGGGGTCCGACCATCACCGACGAGCCCGCGCCGCTGTCGATTCTCATCGCCGATTTCAGCAACGACACGGGCAACCCGCTGTTCGACGGGCTGCTCGAGCAGGCGCTGAACGTCGGCGTCGAAAGCGCGCCTCACATCACCGCGTACCAGCGCCAGGATGCCATTGCGCTTGCCGAGCGGCTGAAGCCCGGTACGGCCGCGCTCGATGCGTCGGTCGCATCACTCGTCGCGATGCGCGAGGGCATCAGGCTGGTCCTGGCCGGCTCGATACAGAGCGCCGGCTCCGGCTACGAACTGCAGGTCGAGGGCGTGAACCCGAGTGACTTCACGCGGGTATTCCGCGTCGACCGCAGGGCGGGATCCGCGGATCTCATCCTGCAGGTGGTGGGCGAGCTGTCGCGGGAGGTGCGCGAAGAACTCGGCGATACCACACTCGATTCCGATACCAGCCCGATCGCGGAGACGTTTACCGCGGCGTCCCTGGAAGCTGCGAAGGCGTACACGACGGCACTGCAGCTCGCGTACGACGGCAATCACGACGACGCCGTCGAGCAGTACCGGACGGCAACCGAACTCGATCCGAATTTCGGCCGTGCGTTTTCGGGATGGGCGCTGTCGGAGTTCAAGCTCGGCCGCACCGAGTTCGCGACCGAGCTGTGGCAAAAAGCGCTGTCGTTGATGGAAACGATGACCGAACGCGAACGGCTGCGCACATTGGGCCTTTATTACGCGACGGTCACCGGCAATTTCGAAAACGCGGTGCAGAGTTTTTCCGAGCTCGTCGACAAATACCCGGCCGATGCGGCGGGGCTGAACAATTTCGCCGTATCGGCGTTCCTGACGCTGGATTTCGCCGTTGCGACCGAGGCCGGTCGGCGACTGCTCGAGATCTATCCCGCCAGCCAGCTTTATCGCTCGAATTACGCACTGTACGCGATGTACTCCGGCGATTTTGCGGCGGCGGCGAAAGTTGCTCGCGATCTGATCGCGGATCACCCGGGGTATGGCACGTCCTACCTGCCGCTCGCGATTTCGCATCTCGCGAACGGGGAGTTCGGCGCGGCGCGCGACGCCTATCGGCAAATGGCGGCCGCACAAACCAGCGAGCACCGCGACTCGCTGGCGACCCTCGGCCTTCCGGACATCGCCATCTACACCGGGGATTTCACGGCTGCGGAAGAACTGCTCGCAT
>CALKYK010000004.1 GCA_938003715.1 uncultured Gammaproteobacteria bacterium | reverse complement strand
AGACCTTCGCGCCGGCAAACGCGCGGCTGCCCGCTGCGCCGAGCGTCACGATGAACAGCTTGTCATGTCGTTTCGCGAGATCGGCGATGCGCGCGATCGAGGCCTGTGACGATGCATCGAGGCCGAAGAACGCGATGTCGAGCGCATCGATGTGCCGTTCGAGCAGCGAAAAATCCGGATGCTCGAGAAAATCCGCGAAATCGATGCAGGTACGCCCGCGGTGCGGCAAAGACACCAGGACGTCAAAGAGCCCGACAATCTGCAGGTAGACCGGCGCGACGAGCAGGTCGGCAGCGGCGATCAGCGCTTGTGCGTCTGCGTCGAATCGCATGTCGCGCAAAACGCCCTCGTCGTAATGAACGAAATTCTTTTCCCCGTCATCCCGGACCTCGATCGTCTGCACCGGGGTCCTGCCCGGGAGTCGCACAAGCTTGAGTCCGATGCCGCTGTCCTGCAAAGCCTGGAGCACGATTGTCGCGCCTTCGTCGTCGCCGACGCAGGACACGATGTCGAGGCGATCATCCGGCGCGAACGAGCGTCGAGCGTGACGGGCGAAATTCGCGGTAATTCCGCCGGCTACCCGTGTTCCAGATGGCAGGTAGTGATCGACGCCGCAATCGCCGACGCAGACGACGTGCATGCGGTCAGCGCCCGGCTGCGGCAACGAGTGCGGCCGCCGCAGCGGGGTCGACGCGCCCGTTTCGCATCAGGGACGAGCCGACGATCGCACCGTCGCATTCACCCAGCAAGCGATCCGCGTTTCCCGGGCGGAGACCACTGCCGATCAGCACCGGCACATCGAAGCCCCTGACCCCTTCGACGGCCTCCCGGAGGTGTTCGACCGACGGCGCGTCGCCCGTCGCGTCGCCGGTAACAATGATGGCGTCCGCGCCGTTCACGGCGGCAAGCTGTGCCGACTCGGCAAGCGGACGGGGTTCGATCATCTTCGCGTACTTCACCTGGATGTCGGCAAGAATCAATACCTCGTCGGCGCCGATGACCGCCCGGTAGTCCAGCACACCCTGCGGGTCAATCGGAAACTCGCCGTACTCCGGGCGCGTCATGCGATCGACAAAGTAATCGCAACGGATGAACCGGGCGCCGGCGGCCATTGCAACGGCCAGGCTGGCAGGCGGATCGTGCAGCAGGATTTCGCAGCCGACGACGACGTGATGCGCGCTCGCAGACACCTCTGCCGTCACCCGGGTCATCGCGGCAATCGTTTCTTCCGCGGCCGCAACCCGGTGCGGCCGGTCGTGCTCGTTCTCGACCAGCACGCCGTCGAAGCCTGCAGCCTCGAGAGCATGACAGTCGGCCAGCGCGTGTTCGATAGCTGCGCCAAGCCCGGGGGATTCCGCGTGCCCGGGCAGCGGCGGCAGGTGAATCATGCCTATCAGCGTTTTCTCCCGACCGAAAAGCCGGCGGAACTCAGGCATTGCCGCGAGCCCGGCGCGTCAGCGCCAGATAAACGGGGGCGCCCGCCAGGGTCAGCACGACGCCGATCAGCGCATCGAGCGGATTGAAAACGAATGCCGATACGATGAACACGAGCATGACGGCGATGAAAATCGCGGGCAGCCAGGGATACAGCGGCGCCCTGTAGTCGCCCGGCCCGGAAAGGCGCGGCCGCAGTCGGTAAATCGACGCGATGAGCAACACGTTCATCAGCTGGAACGGCACAACGAAAAAACTGACGATGCGCGAAAAGGAGCCGAAGAATACGAGCGCAGCGATCGACACCAGTGCGGCGAAGAGGATTGCACCCGCCGGCACGCCGCGCGTCGCCGATAGCGTCGCCATTCCGCGGAACAGCGGCGCGGCCGGCGTACCGGAGGCTGCATCCAGGTAGTCGTTCGCTGCCGCGTAGAAAAGCCTGGGCAGCGTCATGACCAGTCCGCCCAGCGCGCCGAAAATCGATATCCACATCAGCAGGTTCAAGAGCATGCCACCCACACTGCCGAATGCGGCAATGGCGACGGTCGCGGCCACGCCCTCGGGGTCCGCACGCATCGCCTCGAGCGGCACGACGCGCAGGAAAGCAACGTTGACGAGCAGGTACAGGACGGTGATCACGACCACGCCGAATCCCAGGGCGCGCGGAAATGTTGCACCGGGATTCCGGACTTCGCCGGCAATGTTCGATGCGTCGATCCAGCCATCGTAGGTGAAGAGCACGATTGCGACCCCAAGGCCGACGAACTGAAAAAATCCGGGCAGACCACCGGTTGTCACCGAACCGCCTGCCGTCACCGGCGCGGCATCGGCGACGAGGATGCCGCCGACGATCAGTGCCAGCAGGCCCAGAACCTTCACCCCGGTCAGCAGGATCTGGGTGCGTCCGCCCCAGCTGACACCGCGGAGATTGACTGCTGCGAAGAATACGATAGCGCCGACGGCCCAGGCGAGCGGTGCGTCACCGGCACCGAAAATGCGGTCGGCAAACTCGCCGAACAGAATCGCGATGCCGGCTATGGCGCCCGGACCGCTGACGAGCACCATCACCCATGCCTGCATGAATCCGGCGAACGATCCGTAGGCCTCGGATAGGGCCCGGTATGGCACCCCGGCCTGGGGGATCAGGACCGCGAGCTCCGCAAGCGTAAGCGCGCCGCAAAGCGCGATAAACCCGCACATCGCCCAGATCAGGTAAACCTGCCAATCTGCCTCGGCAACTGCGGCGAGCTGTCCCGGCGTGAAAAAGATTCCGGAACCGATCATGTCGCCGACGACGATGGCGGAGACGGCAGCGAGACCAAGTTTCTTTTTCAGGGCCATTGGGCGCTCGCGTCAGGAACTGGCCGACCTTACCGGCCCTGCCGCATGGGGGGAAGTGCTATGCTCGCCGCCCGTGACGATGAGGACGACGGAGGCCGAACGGTGCTGACCCTCGACGCCGGGGCAGTTGCCCGAGCTCTGCCGTACCGGGCACTGATCGACGCACTCGATGCGGCGTTCCGCAGCGACGTCGTCGTGCCCGTTCGCGCGCATCACGAGATCGCGTTGCCCGAAGGAGCGCCCGCGACGTTGCTGCTGATGCCGGCCTGGGAAAGCGGTACGAGCATCGGCGTCAAGATCGCAACGGTGTTTCCGGACAACGCAGCGAGAAGCCTGCCCGCCGTGTTCGCAACCTACGTCCTGCTGGACGGTGAAACCGGCGCGCCGCAGGCAATCCTCGACGGTACGGAGCTGACCCTGCGGCGCACGGCCTGTGCGTCGGCGCTCGCTTCGTCCTACCTGTCGCGGCGCGACGCGGCGACGCTCGCGATGATCGGCACCGGCAATCTCGCACCGCACCTCGTCGCGGCGCATGCGACAGCACGTGACATCGGGCGCGTCATCGTATGGGGCCGGCGTGCCGAAGCGGCCGATGCACTGGTCAATCGGCTGCAGGACGCGGAATTCGAGGTGACGGTTGCCGAAGAAATCAGCGACGCGGTTGCCGAAGCCGACATCGTGAGCTGTGCGACTCTGGCAACACGGCCGCTGGTAAAGGGCGAGTGGCTGCGGCCTGGCCAGCACCTCGACCTCGTCGGTGCGTTTCGCCCTGACATGGCCGAAGCGGACAGCGATGCGCTCGCGCGCGCGGATGTTTACGTCGACACGCGTGAGGGCGCGTTTGCCGAGGCGGGGGAAATCGTGCAGGCGTTCGAGTCCGGCGCGCTTCGGAAAAAGGACGTCATCGGCGAACTGCGTGACCTTGCAACCGGTGCGGTGCACGGTCGCCGCGACGATGAGCGCATAACGGTATTCAAGTCGGTTGGCACCGGCCTTGAGGATCTCGCCGCTGCCGCACTCGCGATGCGCAGTACGGGCTGATTACCTTGCGACCAGCCGGTAGTCCTGCAGCGCCTCTACGATCGTGGCGACCTGTTCCTCTGCGAGGCTCGCGTGATCGGCCTTGTCGTAGCTCAACGTGTCGATCGACCACACTTTCTTTCTGTCCGAGCCGCGGTAGAACTCGATAACGAAGTTGATCGTCGGCCGGAGTTCGATTTGCGCCGGTACGTTCAGTTCGGGATAGTCGTATCCGAACAGGTCGAACGCGCCGCCGGTCGGGCGGCCCGGCGCTGCGTCGGGCAGGTCCTGGCCCTTGCGGCGAATGAACAGAACCGCGTCGAACTCGCGCGCACGCATCGCCGTATCGAGTGCGGTGCGGGTCAGCTGCGGACGCCGCCCGACGACCGCGAACCACGGCGTCGCCGCCAGCGTCTCCTCCTCCTCGAGCGCGTCGGCAATGCCGGATTCGAACGCCATGCGCGTCGCGTAGTCGCCGGCCACGCTGATCACCAGGAGGTTACCGGCACGCGTGTCGGCAATCGTCGGATCGTTGAGGGTCAGTATCACCGTCGCCGGCCGGCCGGCCGGCGCGGAAGCGCAGGCGGCGACAAGGAGGGCGGCCAGGCACACCAGGGCCTTACCGGCCGGTAAGGGAAATCGCCCGATGCCACGAAATGCCTGCATTTGCCGCGCCTCTTTCGCAACGAGGATACCGCATTGCGGGCGGCGCTTTAGCGACACCGGCCGCAGTTTTGGCCCTGCCGCAGAGCGCGAGGCCATCGCATATACTCGCCCCTGCCCGGGAAGGAATCGCAGCAGGAACATGCTTCGTCTGCCGAACAAACACTCGAAAAAAGACCGGCCGAAGCGGGCCCCGGCCGATGGACGGCGGCTGCTCGCGGAGCAGTCCCTCCTGCGCGGCACGCTGGGCAGCGTCGGCGTCGCGCTGCTCCTGTGCTGGACGTGGGCACTGGCATCGCTGTCGCTGGACCGGGTATTCCCGTGGTTTTCGATCGTTATGGGCGCGCTGATCGGCCTCGCGATGCAGCGCTTCGGGCGAGGGCTCGACTGGCGCTTCCCGGTCGTCGCACTGCTGCTCGCCGCGCTGTCCGCCTACGCCGGCAAGCTGATGATCGGCGTCGTCGAAACCGGCCGCTACATCGAGGCATCGCCGCTGGAAGTGCTCGGCGGTCTGTCGTCGGACACGATGCGGGTCTTCTTTCGCAACATCATCGGACCCGTCGACCACATATTCGCGTTTTCGGCGGCCGGCGTTGCCGCGTACTACGCGAACCGGCGTTTGCAGCGGCACGAAGTGCTGGGGCTGCGCACCATGAAGAAAGAGGAACGCCCTTGAAAGGCCCGCTCAAAGTCTACGGCGACTCGCGCTCCGGCAACTGCTACAAGATAAAGTTACTGTGCGCCGAACTGGACATGCACTACGACTGGCAGGAAGTGGACATCCTCGCCGGGGAAACGCGCACGCCGGAATTCCTGGCCATGAATGCAAACGGCAAGATACCGTTCGTCGAACTGCCGGACGGCCGCCGTCTTGCCGAATCGAATGCGATCCTGTGCTTTCTCGCCGACGGCAGCGAACTGTACGGTGGTACGGCCTTCGCCCGGGCGGAAATCCTGCAGTGGATGTTTTTCGAGCAGTACAGCCACGAACCCTACATTGCAACGTCGCGGTTCATTGTCCGTTATCTGGGCAACCCGGCGGACAAACGCTCTGTGCTCGAGGATAAACGGAAGGGCGGGGAGAAAGCGCTCGGCGTGATGGAAAGGCACCTGGCTGCGCGCGACTGGTTCGTAGCGGATCGGTTCACGATCGCCGACATTGCGCTCTTCGCCTATACGCACGTTGCAGATGAAGGAAATTTCGACCTGGCGCCCTATCCAAATATTCGCGAGTGGATCGGGCGCATCGAGACCCGCGAGCGCTACGTGCCGATGCAGCCCGCTGCCTAAACCGGCATAACGTCGGGCGGCAATGAAAGGTGATTGCGTGGGACGCTCTTGAGCGTCTTCTGCACCATGGCGTCGATTTTTTCCATCGCGTCCGCGACGCCGACGAAGATCGGTGGCCGGCGCCGCAACAGCTGCCAGTTCTCGCTCTTCAGCACCCGGACGAGATGCGACAGGTTTGCGCGAATCGCATCGATGTACGGATTCTGTCCGTCGTACAGCACCTCGATGTAGCGGTATGCGCGATTGAACTTCTGCTGCAGCCGGTCCTTCGAAACCTGCTGGTAAAACAGAGGCGTCTTCTTCAACAGGTCGACGCCGGACTGGTAGCGCACCGTGAACTGCCCGGGCTCCGCGTTCTCGACCGCGATACCGCCGAGTACGAATTCCTTGTACAGGCGATCGCGGCATTTTTCGAGATAGCAGCGATCGGCCATCTGCGCGATCAGGTCGGCCGTGCCGATCAGGTGACCGCAGATCGCGTCGCGCGGATCATCGAGCTCGATGTTGTCCAGGTCGAGTTCGTAGCCGGTGAAATGCACGATCATGCTGGCGACGGCGACGTCGCTCGACATGCCGAGCTCCGGAAGGTACCGGCGCAGGAAGTCGGCGCTGCGCGATACGTGATAGAGCGTGAACTCCGCGCCGTTCGCGAAATCCCTGTCGCGTTCCTCGTGGCGAATGTAGCCGGAGTCATGGAACAGCGAGGTGATGATCGCCATGCGCGCCCGCTCGGCGCCGAGGCGGTCGGCCGGGCCCACGCTCTGTTCGTAGCCGGCGACCAGGCGCGCGAGTGCGAGCGTCATGTCGAGCGTGTGTTGCATGTCGTGATAGGTCGTGTCGCAGCCGCGATAGCCGGGATACTGGCCGGTGAAAAGGCGGCCGAAATCGTAGAAAGCGAGCCAGACCTTGTCGAAGGAAGCGCCCGGGAACGTGTCGGTATACAGGTCATGCACCGCATCGCGAACGGCGACCGGGTCGCTCACCCTGACGGTGTTGGTTACGTCGTATTCGTTGCGGCGGTCCTGGGTCATGATCTTCTTTTTTTTCTGGACTGGCTGCGTGCCGCCACCGGGCCGATGCGGTGCGTGCTGTTGTACCGGGTTCTTCATCGAATGCCCGAGTCCGCTTAGCTTAGCCGAATCGCCACCGCGGGACCGCCGCGATCCGGGCCGGATGCCGAAACTGTTACCCCTGTACGGGGCACCGGGAGACCTGGTTCCGGGAATATGTCATATCGATCTGCTTCATATCACAGATCGAACTCCGCGACGACCGGTGCGTGGTCCGACGGCCGCTCCCAGGTACGCGGTTCGCGATCGACGTAACTCGCGGTGCATTTCTCGGCCAGGGCCGCGCTCGCGAGGATCAGGTCGATGCGCAGACCGGCGTTGCGGCGGAACCCCGCCGCCCGGTAGTCCCACCAGCTGAACGTCTTTTCCGGCTGCTCGAAGCGGCGGAACGTATCCGTGAGGCCGAGTTCTACGACGCGGCCCAACGCCTCCCGCTCGAGGGGACTGCAGAGTATGTCGTCGCCCCATTTCTCCGGGTCGTATACGTCGCGATCGTCGGGCGCGATATTGAAATCGCCCAGCACGGCGACGTGCTCGTGCGCCTCGAGTTCGGCAGCCAGGTAATCCTTCAGCGCGGCCAGCCAGCCGAGCTTGTACTCGTACTTGTCGGAGCCGACGCTCTGGCCGTTCGGCACGTAGAGGTTGACGACGCGCACACCGTCAATCGTCGCGGCGAGCACGCGGCGTTGCGGGTCCTCGAATCCCGGCAGATCGGTTACCGGGTCGGCCGGCGCCGCGCGGCTCACGACCGCGACGCCGTTGTAGGTTTTCTGCCCGTTCGCCAGCGATTCGTAACCCGCCTGGGTGAACGACTCGGTGGGAAACGCCTCGGTGACCTGCTTGATTTCCTGCAGAACCAGAACATCAGGGCGGTTCGCTTCGAGCCATTCGAGCACCTGCCCGTGGCGCACTTTCAGCGAATTGACGTTCCAGCTCGCGATCTTCATGCGGCCCTGTCGATGCCGCTTTGCCGAAGCAGTGCTTCGAGTGTTGGCTTGCGGCCGCGGAATGCGACGTAGGCTTCCATGAAGTTCCGGCTGCCGCCGATCTCGAGGATCTCGCGGCGAAAACGCGTGGCGGTCGAGCGGTCGAAAATTCCGCTTTCCTCGAATGCGGCGAAGGAATCGGCGGCCAGCACTTCGGCCTACTAGTATCAGTAATACCCCGCCGCATAGCCGCCGGCAAAGATGTGGCCGAAGCTCATCGGCTGCCGATTGAAGTCGGGATACGGGATGACCGCGATCTCGTCGCGCACCGCCGCGAGCACTTCCATCACGCGCCCGCCCTCGTCGGGCCGGTAATTTGCATGCAGGTCGAGATCGAACAGCGCGAACTCGAGCTGGCGCAGCATCTGCAGCGCCTCGCCGAAGTGCCGGCTGTCGTCGAGGCGCTGGAACAGCGCCTGCGGCAGCGCTTCTCCGGTCTCCCGGTGCCGCGTCGCCTGCCGCAGCACTTCGTAGCTCCAGGCGAAGTTCTCCATGAACTGGCTCGGCAACTCCACCGCGTCCCACGGCACCCCGTTTACGCCGGCGATGCTCGGGTAATCGACGCGCGTTACCAGGTGATGCAGCATGTGGCCGAACTCGTGGAATAGCGTCACGACGTCGTTGTGCGTGATCCAGGATTCGCCGTCGGCGTCGAGCGGCGGGAAATTGCAGACCAGGTAACCCACGGGCCGCGTGTCGACGCCGTCAAGGTTCTTGCGCACGAT
>CALKYK010000003.1 GCA_938003715.1 uncultured Gammaproteobacteria bacterium | reverse complement strand
CCTGAGCTGCGCGCCCGGCTGCTCGGCGAGCCAGTCCGACAGCAGCGACCAGGCAAGTCGGTAAAGCGTATCGGTGTTGTTGCCCGGCGGGCGCAACGTCGCCTGGCGCGTAAAGGTCGTGAAGTCGGCGCGGCGGATCTTCACCTGTACCGTGCCGGCGACGAGTTCTTTCGCCCGCAGCCGCGCCGCCGTGCGCTCGGTCAGCCGAAGCAGGTGGCGCTGCATCGACTCGCGATCGGCGAGGTCGCGGTCGAACGTCTGTTCCGCGCTGATCGACTTCTCGGCGCGCGATGCGACGACCGGCCGATCGTCGATGCCCGCGGCGCGATCGCGTACGCGCTGCGTGAAGCGGCCGAAGACGGGGCGCAAATCGCGATCCTCGGCCGTGCGCAAATCGCGGATCGTGGCGACGCCGACCTTGCGCAGGCGGGCGAGCGTTTCGCGGCCGATGCCGGGCAGCACGCGTACCGGGAGCGGGTCGAGCGTCTGGCGCAGGTTGTCTGCCGTCACGACAACCAGCCCGTCGGGCTTGTCGAGGTCGGAGGCGATCTTCGCAACGAGTTTGTTCGTCGCGACGCCGACGGATGCGGTCAGGCCGGTCGCGTCGCGAATGCGCTGCTTTATCTCTGTTGCGATCGTCCGTGCATCGCCGAACAGGCTGACGCTCGAGGTGACGTCGAGAAACGCTTCGTCGAGCGACAGGCCTTCGACCAGCGGCGTGAACTCGCGGAACACGGAAAACACGTCGCGCGACACCGCCTGGTAGTGCGCCATCCGCGGCGGAATACGCACCAGGTCCGGGCAACGACGCAGCGCGTCGCGCATCGGCATCGCCGAGTGAATGCCGAAGCGTCGCGCTTCGTAACTGGCCGCCGCGACCACGCCGCGGGTGCCCCCGCCGACGACGAGCGGCTTGCCGACGAGCTGCGGGTCGTCGCGCTGTTCGATCGACGCGTAAAACGCTGCCAGTTCGACATGCAGGATCTGTCGCCGGTCTCTCACCGGCCCCGGCTGACCGCGTAGGCGGCGAGGTAGCGCAGCGGCTCCGCGGCGTCACCGAAACAATCGAGACGATCGAGCGCGGAGCGGCGCAGTTCCTCGCAGCGGCGCTGGGACGCGTCCACGCCGAATAGCGCGGGCCAGGTCGCCTTGCCGCGACGCCGGTCGGCGCCTGCTTCCTTGCCGATCACCTCCGTCTCGCCGGTCACGTCCAGCAGGTCGTCGCGGATCTGGAACGCGAGACCGATATCCGTGGCAAAGCCGTCCATCGCGGCGCGCGATTCGTCGGACAATGAGTCGGCGACGCAGCACGCGGCCATTACCGAAGCCCGAATCAGTGCGCCGGTTTTCAGGCTGTGCATCAGCAACAGGGTATCGGCATCGACCGCCTTGCCCTCGGCGGCGAGGTCGATCGCCTGTCCTCCGGTCATACCGAGCGAACCGCAGGCCGACGCAATCAGGCGCGTCAGCTCGCGGCACTCCCGGTCCGACAGGGGCGCCGACGCGGCGATGGTCTCGAACGCCAGCGGCTGCAGCGCGTCGGCCGCCAGGATCGCCGTCGCCTCGTCGAAGCGCCTGTGTACCGTCGGCTGTCCGCGGCGCAGGTCGTCGTCGTCCATCGCCGGCAGGTCATCGTGTACGAGCGAGAAAGCATGGATCAGTTCGACGGCCACCGCGGCCGCGTCAAGCTTGTCCGGATCGGCGCCGAGCACTTCGCCGGCGGCGTACACCAGCAGCGGGCGAATCCGCTTGCCGCCGTTCAGGACCGCGTAACGCATCGCTTCGTGAAGCCGCTCAGGCACCTGCCCTGCATCCGGCAGCGCCGCATCGAGTGCCGCTTCGAGCCGGGTGACATAGCCTGCCGAGCGCGCGCCGAACGACGGGTCTTCGGCGAGTTTCTGCGTCGGCGGCTTCATCCGCGACAGACTACACGAACTTGTCCCGGGCTATAATCCCGCCCCGGCCCGCCGTGGCCGCAATCCCTCGGACCCGTGACGATGCAGCGAGCGGCACAGGCGCAGCCGAACATTGCGCTCATCAAGTACTGGGGCAAGCGCGATGCCGAACGCAACCTGCCGGCCGTCGGTTCCCTGTCGCTGACGCTCGACGCCCTGGATACCCGCATGGTCGTCGAACCCGGTGCCGCCGAAGACAGCCTGGAAATCGACGGTAGGCCCGCACCGGACATGCTGCCGCGGGTGACGCGCTGCCTCGACCGCGTCGCGGGGCCGGAACGTACGCCCGCGCATGTGAGCAGCACGAGCAACTTCCCGCTGGGGGCGGGACTCGCGTCCTCGGCGTCCGCGTTCGCCGCGCTGGTGGTGGCGGCGGCCGCCGCCTACGGCAGGACCCTCGACACGCAGGAGCTCGCGCGTCTTGCCGGAGCCGCTTCCGGCTCGGCGGCGCGTTCCCTCTATGGCGGTTTCGTCCGCCTCGACGCCGGCGACAGCGACATCGGGCTGAAACCGCTGGCCGCCCCCGACGCGTGGCCGCTGCAACTGGTTATCGCAATTACCGAGGAGGCGCCGAAGCCGGTCGGATCGACGGAGGCGATGCAGCGCTCCGCTGCGACCTCACCTTTCTATCGCAGCTGGATCGAACAGCAGGACGCCGACCTCGACTGCGCGGAAGCGGCGGTCGCGGCTCGCGACTTCGGCGCGCTCGCGGAGATCGCCGAGCACAACTGCCTGAAGATGCACTCTGTCACCTGGAGCGCGCGCCCTCCGGTGGTGTACTGGAACCGGGCGACGCTCGCCTGCCTGCAGGCGGTGCGACGACTGCAGGCGGACGGCGTCGACGTGTTTTTCACGATCGACGCCGGTCCGCAGCTCAAGGCGGTGTGCACGGCGGATGCGGCGACCGACGTGCGCGCCGCGCTGGCCGCCACCGACGGCGTGCAGCGGCTGATGGAAACCGGGCTCGGCGAGGGTGCCCGCCTCGTGAACGGCCGATGATTCGCGCGACCGCGCCGGGCAAGGTCGTGGTCGCCGGCGAATACGCCGTGCTCGCAGGCGCACCGGCCGTCGCGATGGCCGTCGATGCCCGTGCAACCGCAACGATCGCGGGAGGACGGCGGAACGCGCACACGGTGACGGCGCCTGGACACCTCGACGCACCGCGCTCGTTCAGGAGCGACGGCGGCGGCGTCGCCTGGACGGACCCAGTCGCTGGCGGCACGCTGCCGCTTTTCGAACGGGTGTGGCAGTCCTTCCGCCTGGGCGATGTCGCGGCGCTCGACATCACGCTCGACACCACGGCGTTCGTCCACCCGCAAACCGGCACGAAGTACGGATTAGGCTCGAGCGCCGCGCTGTCGCTAGCGCTGTCACTGGCTCTGTCGAAACTCGCGCCTGCGGATGTGCTGGTACAGGCGCGGCGGGCGCACGACGAGTTCCAGGGTGGACAGGGAAGTGGCGTAGACATCGCGGCGAGCTTTCACGGCGGCCTGATCGAATACCGGGCCGCGAATTCCGACGTACGGCGACTGGCCTGGCCGCGCGGGCTGCACATGAAACTCGTGTTCAGCGGTGTCGCATCGAGCACGCGCGAGCGCATCGCGCGACTCCAGGGTGCCGAAATGAACAGCAATTCGATGACGCGCCTGTGCGACGTCGCCGAGTCCCTGCCCGCGGGCTGGCGTGCTGGGGACGTGGCCGGCATCCTCTCCGGGATGCGCCAGTACACGGAAGCGCTGCAGGCGTTTTCCGACGCGCACGACCTCGGGATCTTCGATGCGGGACACGGCGAACTCGTGTCGCTGGCTGCAGCGGGCGATCTGCTGTACAAACCCTGCGGCGCCGGCGGCGGTGACTGCGGTATCGTGCTCGGCACCGAGCCCGAACGCATCGCCGCGTTCTGCCGGCAGGCAAGGAAACACGGCTATTCGACGCTCGAGTACGGACTGTGCGTCGACGGCGCCGAGGCAAAGATAGACCGGAACATTGGCTGATTCGAGACTCGCCGGGTTTTACCGACAATCGCTTGGCGATCGCCTGCGCTCGCTCGGCGACGCTGGATTCCTGCAGCCCGGGGACGTCGAGAGGCTGCTCGCCGGGAAGCCGCTGTTGCCCGCGGACACGGCCGACAGCATGGTCGAAAACGTCATTGGTGTGTTCGGGCTGCCGTTCGCGGTCGCGCCCAACTTCGTCGTCAACGGCCACGACTATGTCGTGCCGATGGTGGTCGAGGAACCATCGGTTGTGGCGGCCGTCAGCGGTGCGGCGCGGCTTTTCCGGCAGAGCGGCGGTTTCGACGTCACGGCGGATGATCCGCTCGCGATCGGCCAGGTGCAGATCGTCGATGTCGACGATCCCGATGCGGCGGTCGGCATGCTGTACGCGGCCGAGGAAGACCTGATCGCGGCGGCCAATGCGCTGCAGCCGAAGCTCGTTGCACGCGGCGGCGGCGTGCGCGGGATCGAGTATTACAAGTATCGGCTGCCCGACAGTCGCTGGACGGTCGTACTGCACCTGCTCGTCGATACCCGCGACGCAATGGGCGCCAATCTCGTCAACACTTTGTGCGAAGGGCTGTCGAGCCGCATCGAGGCGCTGTGCGGGGGACGGATCGTACTGCGCATCCTGTCCAACCTCACCGACCGGGCGATCGTCACCGC
>CALKYK010000002.1 GCA_938003715.1 uncultured Gammaproteobacteria bacterium | reverse complement strand
CCCGATCGAGGGCGATCTCGGTAACGTCGGCTATTTTCATTCGCGCGGCATTCGCTACATTACGCTCGCGCACGGGCTCTCGAATCACATCTCCGATTCGTCCTACGACGACAACAAGCAATGGGGCGGCCTGAGTCCGTTTGGTGAGCAGGTCGTCCGCGAAATGAACCGACTCGGCATCATCGTCGACATCAGCCACGTGTCGGACGATGCGTTCTGGGACGTCATGGAGATCACGGCAGCACCGGCGATTGCTTCGCATTCGTCACCCCGGCATTTCACACCCGGATGGGAACGCAACATCGGCGATGACATGATCGTGCGGCTGGCGGAGAACGGCGGCACCGTGATGATCAATTTCGGCTCGGCGTTCATCATCGATCGCGCGCGCCAGTATGGAAACGCGCGTGGCGATGCCTACGATGCCTGGCTCGACGAAAACGGCCGCGAGCGCAGCGACGCGGCCCAGTCCGAGTTCTACGCCATCTACGCGGAGGAAAACGGGCCCTACCCTTACGCGACGCTCGACGAAACGCTCGATCACTTCGACTACGTCGTCGAGCTGGTCGGCGTCGATTTCGTCGGCATCGGCTCCGATTACGACGGCGTTGGGGACAGCCTGCCGATCGGGCTGAAGGACGTTTCGACGTATCCGAATCTCGTCAGGGGCCTGCTCGAACGCGGTTACAGCGAAGAGGACATCGACAAGATCCTGGGCGGCAACCTGTTGCGCGTCTGGCGGGAAGTCGAGGCTGTCGCCGCGTCGATGCAGTGACCTCGACCGACGGTGCGCACTGACATGCGGATTTTGCGACGCACGATACTCCCGCTGCTGGCGGTCCTGGCCATCGCGGCCTGCACGCGTCCGGCCGACAACGCCGACTACGACGTCGTGATTCGCGGCGGCACGGTGTACGACGGACTCGGCGGTGAGCCGTTCGTCGCCGACGTCGGTATTGCCGATGACCGCATCGAGGTGATCGGCGATCTCAGCGGCATGTCTGCCGTGACCGACATCGACGCAAGCGGTCTCGCGGTCGCGCCGGGCTTCATCAACATGCTGTCATGGGCGACGGAAACGCTGATCGCCGACGGTCGTGCGATGAGTGACGTCAAGCAGGGCGTCACGCTCGAGGTCGTCGGGCAGGACGGCCCGATCGGGCCGCTCAACGAAACGATGAAAGCGCAGCTGCGCGCGCGCCAGGGCGACATTCAATATGACATCGAGTGGACCACGCTCGGACAGTACCTCGACTACCTGGTGGCGCGCGGCGTCTCGCCGAATGTCGCCTCCTACGTCGGGGCGACGACCGTGCGCATTCACGAAGTCGGCTACGAGGATCGGCAGGCAACGCCGGAAGAACTCGAACGCATGCGCGGCCTGGTGCACCAGGCGATGCGCGAGGGCGCGCTCGGCATCGGGTCGTCGCTGATCTACGCGCCGGCGAATTTCGCCGACACCGACGAGCTTATTGCACTCGCCAGCGTCGCGGGCGAATACGGCGGCGCCTATATCTCGCACATCCGCTCCGAGGGCAATCGCCTCGAGGAAGGCGTACAGGAACTGATCAAGATCGCGAGCCTCGCCGGCGTGCCGGCAGAGATCTATCACCTGAAAGCGTCCGGCCGCGACAACTGGCACAAGCTCGGCAACGTGTTCCGGCTCGTCGAATCCGCACAGGATGCCGGACTGCTGATCACTGCCGATATGTACACGTACACGGCGGGCTCGACCGGGTTGAATGCGACGATGCCGCTGTGGGTCCAGGAAGGCGGCCACGAGGCGTGGGTCGAGCGGCTGCGCAATCCGGACGTCCGCCAGCGGGTCATTGCCGAAATGAAGCAGCCGACGAACGAGTGGGAAAACTTCTTCGTCGCCGCGGGCCCGGACAATATCCTGCTGGTCGGTTTTCGCAGCGAGGAGTTGAAGCCGCTGATCGGCAAGACCCTGGCCGAGGTCGCGGAGGAACGCGGCGCGGATCCGGCCGCAACCGCGATCGACCTCGTCGTCGAGGACGACAGCCGCGTGGACGCCGTGTATTTCCTGATGTCCGAGGACAACGTGCGGCGCAAGATTGCCAGGCCATGGGTCAGCTTCGGCTCGGATGCCGGCGCGCCGGCCGCGGAAGGTGTTTTCCTGCGCTCCAGCCGGCATCCGCGCACCTACGGCAACTTCGCACGGCTGCTCGGCAAGTACGTTCGCGAAGAAGGCATCATTTCACTGGCGGAGGCCGTTCGCCGCATGACCTCGCTGCCCGCCTACAACATCGGTATCGTCGATCGCGGGCAGCTGAAACCGGGCTATTTCGCCGACATCGTCGTGTTCGACCCGGACGGCATTGCCGACCGCGCCACGTTCGACGACCCGCACCAGTACTCGGTCGGCGTGCAGCATGTCTTCGTCAATGGCGTGCAGGTGCTCGCCGAAGGCACACACACCGGCGCGACGCCGGGTCGGGTGGTGCGCGGCCCGGGCTGGGACGGCTGGCTCTAGTCAACAGTCTGTCAGGCGGACTCCGGTTGTTGGTCGTCGCGGTCAGCGGCCGAAGGAAAACGGCCGGCCGTCGGGCCCGTCCTCGGGCAGGAACCTGGCCCGCAACGCCGGCTGCCTGCGCGGCGGAAACTCCTCGTGGATTACGCGCCGCACGTGATTCGCGGTCACCTGCAGCTTGTCCTCGAGAATTTTCGTGAGCGCCTCGGCGTCTTCCAATGCCTGGCGCGACTCCTCGAGCCGGCGCGGCTTGACGTGCTCGGCACGTTTCTCGAGCTTTTCCACCTGCTTCTGCGCGCGCGTGGCGTTGCGCGCGGCACGCCGGTATTCGGCACGGACTTTGCGATGTGCTTTCAGGACCTCGCGCAGCTGGCCGCCGGCAGAGCGCAGGTGCCACTGGCGAATGACCGCCGTGACGACGATGGCAAGCAGTGCAGCGGCGCCGACCAGCGCCCAGTGATCGTGCAGAAAACCGTTGGCCATGTACACAGGGTAGCGCGGTCCCGGCAGCGATTGCCGGGACCCGCGTCTCGTTTGTGGACTGTCTCGCGCGGGACGCCCGGTCCCGGGGACTTATCTCAGCCGTCGTCGTCCGTTCGTGCCGGCAGCTCCATCGGCCACTCGGCATCGAGCGGGAACGGCTTTTGCTCGGTGTTGAACGTCAGGTAGTCGACCACCTGGAAGGAATAGATCGCCAGCGAGTGGCCGAAGGTCTTCAGCTGACGGTTCGTTTCGCCCGAGAGCAGCACGTAGAAGAACTGGATGATGACGACGATGCCGGTTACGAGGCGTGACACGGCGTACAGGAATGCGAATATCAGCATGAACACCAGGCGCAGCCAGGTCGATCGCGACGTGACGTTTTTTTCCAGGTCGCTTTTGTCCCTGGCTTCTTCACCGTGTTCGCCAGGCGGCACGTGATCCATGGGTTGATCGTGGGAAGTCATTTCAGGTCCTCGAGAGTGGGGCCAACCCTTGCGCAATTATAACCGTTTCGATTGGACCGGTGCGCGTTCACAGCGTTCCGCGGCGACGTTCGGTCGCGGATGTCGCGCTGTTTGCGGCAGTGCGCCCGGATTCAGTGCTGGGTGTAGAACCAGTAGGCGGCGAAGAGAATCGCGAGCAGACCGAGCGAGCGGCCGATGCCCGACAGGGGGGACGGTTCGTCGGCAAAGGTCATCACCGGTTTCTGCGGGCCGTGGACGCGGGCGGCCCGGTCGACGAGAACCTTCGCGTTGGCGAGGCCCAGTCCGGTGCGCTCGCGGAGCAGCTTGATCGCCTCGACCTTGCGCCCTTCGCTCACGGCTTCGAGGACATCGGCCGGGAGCTGCTCCTCGGTCACTATCGCTTCTTTTTTCATCGCTCGAATGGCTGCTGGAACAGGCAAATATTAGCGGTGGCGCGGCTTTGCGCACCCTGCGCTGTGTCTCAAAACGGCAACTTTCAGCCCGCCAGGCGCTCGATTCGGGCGTTTTTCACTGCGCCGGCGGGTAGCCCCAAACGAAATTGTCCCGGTTCGGCATGGCGACTACGGGCAGCGATTCCGCGTTCATTTCCTGGTCCTCGCCGACGATGCCGTTCAGGTACAGAACATAGGCGGTCACGGCGTAGATCTCGTCGTTCGTCAGCGTGCCGGGTGACTGGAAAGGCATCGCCCGCCGCACATAGTCGAACACGGTGGTCGCGTACGGCCAGAAGCTGCCGACGGTTTTCGTCGGCGAAGGCCCGGTCAGCGACCCGTGCCCGCCGGCAAGCGCGTCGTTGACCCCACCTTCGCCGCTTTCACCGTGGCAGGCGAGGCAGTGGCTGCGGTAGACCGCTGCCCCTTCGACGGCCGTGCCTGCACCGGGCGGCAGGCCGTTCCCGTCCGGAAGCACCGTGAAATCGACAGCCGCGACGGCATCGGGGTCGAGGGGCTCGCCGAGCTCCGGCGTTTCGCCGAAGGCGCTGCCGATCGTCGCCGCGCCGGCAACGAGCAACAGCCATCGTCTATGCGTAGACATTGCGCACCTCCCCGTTGGCGGTAACCTGCCAGGCCTGGATGCCGTTGTAGTGGTAGAACGCGCCGGCGGCACGTCCTTCCAGCACCTCGCTGCGCGTCGGCTGCACGTTGCCCGCCTCGTCCACCGCGCGACTCATCAGCACCGCCGGGCCGCCGTCCCAGCGCCACGCGGTGC
>CALKYK010000001.1 GCA_938003715.1 uncultured Gammaproteobacteria bacterium | reverse complement strand
AGGATCCCAACACGTTGAGGATGTTGTCGCCAGACAGCCGACGGATCGTCTACACCTCACGGCGGACCGGGACGCTCGACCTCTGGGTGAGCGATATCACCACCGGCGAGGCGACCCAGATCACCAGCGACGTGCGGGACGACGACATGGCGCGGTGGTCACCTGACGGAACGTGGCTGGCCTTCCTCTCCAACCGCGGTGGCCAGGTGGATCTCTGGATCGCCCCCTCGAACGGTGGCGAGGCGATTCGCATGACCAACGATGTCGCCATCGAGACCGACCTGGAATGGTCGCCCGACGGCGCCAACATCCTGTTCCACCACGAGAGCAATCGCGCAGGGATCGAGGCGCTCGCGCTCGGCAAGGAACCCAAGAAGTAGTTCGTTTCGCGCCCGCCGCGTCTATACTGGCGCGGCATGACCAGCAAGTACGACAAGGAACTGGGTCTCGACAGCCCGATCACCCGCCGCGACTTCCTGTACGGCTTGACGTTTGTCGCCGGCGGGCTGCTCAGCGGCTGCGCGAACGCGCCGCCGTCGCGGCGGCTGCAGGATGACGCGTATTCGTTCACCGTCGGCAATGACTGGTACGGCCCCGGCGGCAGCGGCGACTACGCCAGTTCGCACGGCAACACGCCGGACCTCGTGCAAAGCGCGCATCGTATTCGCACCGGCGAATTCCGGCTGCGGCCGCGCGATGCCGTCGACACGAACGAGCGCTATGACCTGATCGTTATTGGCGCCGGGTTCGCGGGCCTCGGCGCCGCGCATCACCACCGTCGCCTGGCACCGGAATCGAGCGTGCTGGTGCTTGACAACCATCCTATCTTCGGCGGCGAGGCGAAGCGCAACGACTTCATCGTCAACGGCGTGCGCGTCTCCGGGCCGCAGGGTTCGAACGACACCAGCGTGCAGCGCGAGACCGGCGGGCCGGAAGACTACTTCACCGCGCTCGGCATTCCGCGCGACCTGCGCTACGCGGAGCCTGAAGGCGATGCGGCGGGCATGCGCA
The DNA here is from genome assembly GCA_938003715.1 of uncultured Gammaproteobacteria bacterium. Taxonomy (GTDB): domain Bacteria; phylum Pseudomonadota; class Gammaproteobacteria; order Steroidobacterales; family Woeseiaceae; genus SZUA-117. Next base: position 1,687 of record CALKYK010000001.1, on the reverse strand, counting down.
TCCCGTTCGACAACTACGAACACCTGCACTGGCACGAGGACAAGTTCGACGTCGGTCATTTCTTCGACGGCGCGCCGCGACCGTGGGTGCGCGATGCGTGGAATGCCGGCCTGTCGCAAACGCCGTGGAGCGACTCGGAGCGCGCGGCATTTCGCCGCCTGCGCGAAACGGAAATTGAAGAGGTCGACGGTCGCGACACGATGCACTGGCTCGACTCGATGACGATGCGCGACTACTACGAGAACGTGCTCGGCATGCCGCCGATCGTCTCGCAGTACTACGACCCGATCATGGCCAGCATCATCGGTCTCGGCTGCGACGCGATCAGCGCACACTGGGGCAACTACTTCCAGATACCCGGGTTTCGCAAACCCGACAGCTACGCGTCGGCGGTGCTGCACAGCTTCCCCGGCGGCAATGCCGCGATCGCACGCTTCTTCGTCAAAAACCTGGTGCCGGCGGCGATCGAGGGCGAGCGTTTCGAGGACGTGCTTTTCGGCAGGATCGATTTCTCGCGCCTCGACGCGGCGGGGCAGCCGGTGCGCCTGCGGCAGAATGCGACCGTGGTGCGCGTCGAGAACGACGGCGACGGCGTGCAGGTCTTTTACCTGCACGGTGGCCGCCTGCACCGAACGCGTGCCCGCAACGCGGTGATGGCGACCGGCGGCTGGGTGAACAAGCACGTCATCGCGGACCTGCCGCAGGGTCACAGGAAAGCCTACGAATCCTTTACCCATTCACCGGTGCTCGTTGCCAACGTCGCGCTGACGAACTGGCGCTTCCTCGTCAAACTAGGCATCTCGTCCGCGCTGTGGACCGGCGGGTTCGGCTTCGCCTGCAACATTCGCCGGCCGATGATCGTCGGCAGCCAGGTGCAGCCGCTGCATCCGGACCAGCCCATCGTCATGACGTTTTACGTGCCGATTTTCAAACCGGGTTTGCCGAACCGCGAGCAGGGTATTGCCGGCCGCGCGGAGCTGCTCGGCACCTCGTTTGCCGAATACGAACGTCGCCTGCGCGAGCAGATGATGCGCATGTTCGCGAACGGCGGCTTCGACCCGGCCGCCGACATCGCGGGCATCGTCCTGAACCGCTGGGGCCACGCGTACGTGAATCCCGGGCCGGGCTTCATGACCGGCACGAACGGCAACCCGGCGCCGCCCGACGTGATTCGCGAGCCGGTCGGCCGCATCGCGATCGGCCACTCGGAGCTGCGCGGGCACCAGTACTGGACCGGGGCGGCCGGCGAAGGCCGGCGCGCGGTCGAGGCGCTGCTCGATGCCTGACCGCTTCGCCGAACGCGTTCTCGACTGGTTTGCGGAGCACGGCCGCCACGACCTGCCGTGGCAAGAGAACCCGACGCCGTACCGGGTGTGGGTGTCCGAGATCATGCTGCAGCAGACCCAGGTCGGCACCGTCATCCCGTACTTCGAGCGATTCATGCAATTTTTCCCGACACTCGAGGCACTCGCCGATGCGACGCTGGACGACGTGCTGAAGCACTGGTCGGGCCTCGGCTACTACGCGCGTGCGAGAAACCTGCACCGGACCGCACAGGTCGTGCGCGACCACCACCGCGGCGAGTTTCCCGTCAGTTTCGACGAGGTCCTGGCGCTGCCCGGCATTGGGCGCCCGACGGCCGGTGCGATACTCGCGCTGTCACGAAACGAGCGCCACGCGATCCTCG